>SLIM01000316.1 GCA_007135625.1 Gammaproteobacteria bacterium | reverse complement strand
GTGGTCTCTTGTTCTGTGCTATGTTGCGACGGTAGCCGATGTCCTCTGCCATAGTATTATAGCAGGGTCTCGATTCCCACTATATTGTTTCTTCAGCACCCGGGATCGAACACCCTCTGATCGGCAGCTCACCGCGCTCGGAGCGACTACAGATTACCGAACCTCGACTGCTGACTGCTGTACATCGAACACCCTCTGATCGGCAGCTTACCGCGCACGGAGCGACTACAGATTACCGAACCTCGACTGCTTGACTGCTGTACATCGAACACCCTCTGATCGGCAGCTCACCGCGCTCGAGCGAGGACTAGGGAGATGTTATCGATTCCGCCGTTCTCTAGGGCAGTGCGAATCAATTGATCTCCTGCCTGCTCCAGACAGTGGCTGTTACTGCGAATGAGTTCAGTAATCTGTGCGTCACTGACCATGTTGGTAAGACCATCGCTACAGAGTAGATAGATATCCTCTTCTCTCAGGATCGCCTCGCCGATGTCGAGGCGGATATGCTGCTCCACCCCCAGCCCTCGGGTAAGTACATTATTCGGCACCCCGGCCTCCATCGCCTCGCGGATCGAGAAGAACATCCCCTGATCGACCAGCTCTTGAATGATCGAGTGGTCGCTGGTGAGCTGTTCCAGACCCTTGCTGCTCAGGCGGTAGAGGCGGGAGTCGCCAAGGTGGGCAAACAGCGCTCGATCATCGCAGAAGATGACCACCACAATGGTGGTTGCCATCCCTTCGCTGCCGACCTTCTGCTCAACTGCACTAAAAATGGAGTTATTGGCATGGTTGACCGCCTGCTCCAGCTCTAGGTATCCAGAGTCGATATCTGGATTCATAACCACCGGAATCAGCTCCTTAGCGATGGTCTGCACCGCAAGTAGACTGGCCACCTCTCCCGCTGCATAACCCCCCATCCCGTCAGCTAGGATGGCGAGGCCAAAGTCGGGCAGTACCGCGATACTGTCTTCGTTAATGGAGCGCACTCGCCCCTTATGCGTGCGTGAGACAATCTCCATGGGTACGGGTTTCATCGCTTCATCCCTACTGCTCCCGACTGCTCCGTGTGGCCTCTAGTCTGGATTTCAATGCTCAGTTAGCGCTATTTTCAAGGAATTGGCTAAGACGCGCCGCCGGGATATAGCCGGGGACCATGCGCCCATCCTCCAGGATGATCGCTGGGGTGCCGCGCACTCCCATCAACTGCCCCATGGCGACATGTTCGGCGACTGGCGAGGGGCAGCGTTGCGTGGGAATGGTCTCGCCTGCTTTGGCTTTGGTCATGGCCTCTTGGCGGGCCTCTGCATCACCGGCGCACCAGACCGATACGGCCTTATTCCAAGAGGGGCTGTTTTCGGCGGCTCTTGGGAAGAAGAGGTAGCGAACCCGAATCCCCGCCTTGTTGTAATCCCCCATTTCATCGTGCAGCTTACGGCAGTAGCCGCAGTCGATGTCAGTGAAAATAGTGACGGTATGGGGCAGGTCGGGATCACCGAAGCTGACCATCGTCTCCTCGCCGAGGACCTTGAGCGCATCTGCCTGCGCCTGGTTCTGGCGGGCTTCGGTGAGATTTTTCTCACTCTCCAGGTCGAAGATCTCGCCTTGCAGCAGAAAACGTCCATCGTTAGAGATATAGAGCACCTTGGGGCCGACCATCACCTCGGCAACCCCTTCTAACGGGGAGGTGGTGATCGCCCACTGGGTCTCTCCGGGCAGCAGTGCTTGCAGCCGCTCTTGCACCTTGCTGTGGTCAACTTCGGTGGCCTGCACCGAGAGGCCTAGCGTGGCGCTTAACAGGATCATCAGTGGCGGGATGAATAACGACTTTTTCATGAATTACAATCCTTTTGGGTTAGTTTCAATCTCGAAAATTGATGAATTGGAGCGGGAGGCCGTACTCTTCGCCTCGCAGAAAGGCGATGGCCTGCTGGAGGTCGTCGCGCTTCTTGCCGCTGACCCGCAACTGATCCTCTTGGATCTGGGCCTGCACCTTGAGCTTGGCCCCTTTGAGGGCTTTAACCATTTTGCGGGCGGTATCGCTGTCGATGCCTTGGCGAATAAGAATCTTTTGACGCGCATGGTTGAGACTGCTCTCCGCAGGCGAGGTCTCCACGCAGCCGATATCGACTCCGCGCTTGGCCAGCTTCTGTTGCAGGATGTCGAGCATCTGGCGCAACTGAAAGTCCGACTCGGCGCGGGCGGTTACCTCGCTATCGTTCTGCTGCAAGTGGGCATCCACTCCCTTAAAGTCAAAGCGAGTTGAAATTTCGCGATTGGCTTGATCCACCGCATTGCGAACTTCTTGCAGATCGACCTGCGAAACCACGTCAAAAGATGGCATCTACCCTCCTGTTACTCCCTATTGAGATTCCCAAGCCAAGACTTGGCCGGGGAAATTGTGCTATAGGGTACCACATTTGCGTCGCTGGGACAGCGGGAAGAGAGCGCAGAACTCCACAGAATGGGTTTTGCTCGCTACTCAACCTCAAAGCCGATACCGCTATTCTCGCTATCGCCGTTACCGCTGAACTCACTCGGATCTTCCAGGCCGAGCAGTTCGATCCACTTGGCCAGTGCGCGTCCGCTGGAGAAGCGGGCGCGGTAGAGCTTGCGGGCGTTCTCTCCCATGCGCTCCAGGCGTTCCGGGGCGAGGCGCATCACCAGGATACGCCGTGCCAGCTTTAGCCCTTCGCGGGTGCCGACCGAGGTGCCGATGCGTGCCAACTGAATCCAGTGGGCCACCTCACCCTGTTTGTCACCAATATAGATCAATGGCTTACCGGCTGCGGCGATGCGATAGAACCCCTCCGGCAGAATATACCCTTCGGCCCCGGCATGGGTCGAGAGCAGGTGAATATCGGGGAGCAGCAGGCTCCAGCGCAGTCGCTCCCCCTCTTGCGGTGGCTTGAAGAGCAGATTTCCTAAGTTATGTTTTCGAGCGTCTTTTTTTAAGGTGTTGAGCTGGCTTCCCTCGCCAATGAAAAGGAAGCGAATCTCCCGTTCGCCGCGTAGCCGATCCGCAGCATCTAAAATGGCGTGGTACTCACAGGTGCGCTCAATTCGACCGACATAAGCGAGGACAAACTTGCCGCGCAGTCCCCACTCGTCGCGCAACGGGTTCTCCTCATCGGTGCGCGAAGGGGTGATTTCACGGCCATCAGTCCAGTCGCGAATGACGCGTACCCGATCTGGCGGTATGCCGCGCTCCTCTACCAAGGTACGACGCATCGACTCGCCAGGAACAATATTGACAAAAGAGCTGCGAAAGGTGCGGGTGCTTAGGGTGCGCAGTTGGCGACCGAACCAGCCGCTTAGGCCGTGTACTTCGGCGGCGATGGCGATCTCTGGAAAGATCTCATGGAGCCAGTTGATCTGCACGGCATTTCTTCGATAACTCACCCCCGCTACCAGCGAGGTCAGCATGGGCGGGTCGCTCTTCACCACCACCCGATCCCCCTTACTGACCAGCTTGAGCAGTTTGCGCTCGGTGGCTTGGTGGAAGGTGAGGTCGTTCACCCCTCGACCAAGCAGCAACCCACTGCCGAAGCGGCTGGTCCATACCCGGTGGATATGGACACCATAGATCTCCTCGTAAGGTTTTAACGTCACTCGGCTGTTGTCCAGGCGCATTCGACTGGTCACTACATGGACCTCGCGTCCGAGGGCCGCGAGGTGAAAGGCGAGATCACTCAACAGGCGGCTGATGGGAGACCTGTCGGGGAAGAAGTGGCGATTGACCAGAATGATTTTCATGCAGCAGCCAGTAGGGGGTTTAGGTTCTGGATTCTAGGTTTTTTGCACCTGGTACCGCGTGCCTAGCGCCTCGTATCTCAGTAGAGTGTCACGACATGACCGTCACTCACCCGAATGGCGATTTGATGGTGTAAGGTATGCGGCGGGTCGTGTGCTACGATACTCACCAGGTAAACTCCAAAAATTTCACGTATTCTTCCGACGGCGAGCGGGGTGGGGAGTTCCTCCGTTTTGCTACGTAGCCAAGCGTCTGAAATGCTACGCGCCTTGTTCCAAGTGTCGACCGGTAGCTCGACCTCTGCTACTGGAGGCTCACCGCTACAGGAGAGTAGGCGGCTGCTCGCCCTCGTTGGGGCGGTGGTCTCCGCTGCCGGCGCAGGTGGGTAGAGATCGAGGCTGCCGTCGTCGTGGCGGATCACCTGCCAGCCGTGCTCCTCAATTTGGCGGAAGAGGGCGCTCTCGTCAATGGCGGGCGGGGAGGTGCTGGCCGGCGGTGCGACACGGCTGGCTGGCGGGGGCACGCTGATCGGTGCCGGCGGGGCGACACTGACCGGGCGGCGCGGGGCGGCAGCGGGGCTGCTGTCGGGTGGGATCAGAAGGATGGAGCCATCCGCACTCCCCTCGACGCCCCAGCCAAGTGGTGAAAATTGGGCGCGTAGGCTTTCGATATCATAAGCCATGGCGGTAGGAAAGGTAAAGCCCAGGGCTATAAACCCTGTTATAGATATTGCTAAAAGGGTCGATTTGGTCATTTTCATCCTCCTCATTTGGTCATCTTTACCGGTAGATCGTCCGGCACGGGTTTTTCGGGCACACTATAGAGCCGGAAAGTGGGATGCGTACAGGTTGCTGCTGCCGGTCGCTTTGGTACGCCTGCTTACTATACAATGCCCCCGAATGAACATATACCCTAGGATTCTGTTATGAACAACTCCGTAATTCCTCTGGTTTACCGCCTCAACACCAAATTTTTGTTGGGTACGGCGGCGGGGTTACTGATCTGTTCACTGCTTTTTCTAGTTCTGTTTGTCTGGATGTATCAGGCGGAGCTGGAGCGGACGCGTGAGTATACCGCCTCCAATGTTAATCGCTTACTCCAAGTGGCCCTGGAGAATGCCATGCTGAAGCGTGACTTGGATGGGTTGGCAACCATTGTGCAGCGGCTAGGGGAGCAGCCTGAGGTGCGGGGAGTGATGATCGCAAATCCTTCTGGAGAAGTTCGATTTGCCGACCGCCCGGAACGGCTTGGGGTACAACTCTGGCAAGGGGTGCCGCCGCAACAGCAGGCGACGGCTAGTTACCTCTATAGTCCTGATGGCGAAGCGGTGTTGCGTAGCATCAACCCGGTCGCCAACAAACCAGCCTGTAAGGAGTGTCATGGCCCGGTTGCTGAAAAGCCGTTGAATGGGGTGTTATTAGTCGACTATGCGGCAGCGCCGATCCGTCGTCAGGCGTTTTATACCACGTTGGTGCTTATGTTTGCCGGTGCAGTGGTCACCTTTGCAACCCTTATTGGTGGGTGGTGGTTTATGCGCCGCTTCGTGTTGCGTCCGGTTCAGGAGCTGGTGCGGGCCAGTAGCGCAATCTCTAGCGGTGATCTTAGCGCCCGGGTAGAACTCTCCGGGAGGGATGAGCTGGCGCAACTGGGCCACGCCTTTAACCAGATGGCGCAGAGTACACAGAGCAGCATCCTTAACCTGCAAGCAGGGGAGCGCTTTCTGCAGGAGATGATCGACACCATCCCGGACGGGGTACGGGTGATTGATCCGAATGGTCGTATCGTACTGCACAACCACGCCTATCGTGAGCAACTGGCGCTGGATGAGGATGCGGTAATCCTCGGGGAGTACTGCTGGCGCTCTAGCCACGCTGCAGATGGCCCCTGTCCCTATCCCCTCAAGACCTGCCCGCTGCGTGAGCTGCGTCACCAGAGCCAGTCGCTACGCTTTCTCGATCGCCACCAGCGGGCAAATGGGAGTACCCTGGAGGTGGAGATTACGGTTGCGCCGATCACTTTACTGCGTAATGGCAATCCGCAGCGGCTGATTGTCGAGTCGATTCGTGATCTGGAGTCCCAGGTTCGCTTCTCACACGAACAGAAACTGGCGGAGCTGGGGCGGCTCTCTGCTGGGGTGGCGCATGAGATTCATAACCCCCTTTGCTCGGTGCGTTTAGCGCTCGGTAGCCTGCGTGAGGAGCGTGAGGCGATGGCCTACTGTCCACCACTGGTGACCGACTATCTGCTGCTGGTGGATCGCGAGATCGATGCCTGCATCGACATCACTCAGCGGCTGTTGCGGCTCAGCGCCGTCGCCCCGAGCGAGGCGGAGCTGGTGGTACTAGACCGGGCGGTAGAGGAGACCCTGAGCCTGTTGCGTTGGGAGGCGTTGCAGCGCAAGATTGAGGTTCGTTGCGACTATCAGCAGCGTCCGCTGCGACTACTCGCCGCCGATAGCGAGATCCGTATGGCCATCCTCAATTTAGCGCAAAACGCCTTTCATGCCATGCCCGAGGGCGGGCGGCTACAGGTCGATTGCGGGCGCGAGGCGGGGTGGGTATGGTGTACCCTGCAAGATAGCGGTTGTGGAATTGCCGAAGAGGATCGGGAACAGATCTTCTACCCCTTCTTCAGTCGTCGCGCCGACGGTTCGCGGGGCATCGGGCTGGGACTCTTTATCGTCCGCAGCACAGTTACTGCACGGGGAGGTGCGTTAAGCCTCTGTAGTCGTCCCGGTGAGGGGGCCTGTTTTCGCATCGCTTTTCCCGATGCCGATTCGAATGGGGAGAGGGCAGATCTGTTCTCTGTTCTCTAGTTCTCTGTCCACTATACCCATAAGGAGGTTGCCATTAAAGCTCGTATCTTGTTGGTAGAAGATGACACTACGCTGCATCAGCTCTTGAACCGAATCTTGACCCGCCACGGCTATGCAGTGGATGGGGTGCATAGCTGGGCCGAAGCGGATCGCTACCTCAGCGCACATGAACCTCGGCTGATTTTGGCCGATCTGCGGCTCCCCGATGGCAGTACCTTGGATCGCCTGCCGGATTTGGTCGAAAGTTTTCCGGTGATTGTGCTGACGGCCTACGGCTCGGTGAAGAGCGCGGTCGATGCGATTAAGGCCGGGGCGGCGGAGTATCTGGTGAAGCCGGTTAGCCATGAGGAGCTGCTGCTGCATATCGAGCGGGTGTTGGAGGATGCGGCGCTGCGCCACGATCACCAATTTTGCCGCCAACGGATGCAGGCGCGGGATAGCGCCTCTTCTTTTATGATCGGTAAGAGCCAGGCACTCGGGCAGGTGAAGGAGATGATTGAGGCGGTCGCCCCCTCCGAAATGACGGTTCTGATTCAGGGGGAGAGCGGCACCGGTAAGGAGCTGGTGGCACGTGCAATTCACCTGCACAGTGAGCGGGCAGATCGTAACTTTGTTGCGGTCGATTGCTGCACGCTGCAAGAGAAGCTGTTTGAGTCGGAGCTGTTTGGCCATGAACGCGGCTCCTTTACCGGGGCCGAGCGGCAGAAGAAGGGGCTGATCGAGGGGGCTGAGGGGGGGACGCTCTTTCTCGATGAGATTGGTGAGATTGAACCGACGGTACAGGCCAAGCTGCTGCGCGTTTTGGAGGCGGGTACCTTTCGCCGGGTTGGTGGCACCAAGGATTTAATGGCGAATGTGCGGGTTGTTGCCGCCACCAACCGCGATCTCGAACGGATGAGCCGGGAGGGGGGGTTTCGTGCCGATCTCTACTACCGACTTAACGCTTTTACCATTCGCACCCCGCCCCTGCGCGAACGCAGTGATGATATCCCTTTTCTGGTAGAATATTTTATTCGTAACCATGACTTCTCTCGGCGAATTAACAAGCAGACCTCTCCCGAAGTTTTGCGTGAGTTGACTGCCTATAGCTGGCCGGGCAACATTCGCGAGTTGAAGAATGTTATCGAACGCGCCATTATCCTCTCTCGTGAGCGCAAGCGGATCGAGGTTAGCCACCTCGGCCTTCCGAGCAGCCAGGTTCCGGCTAGCGCGAGCCTCAGCTTCACCTTCGACCATGACCCTAGCCTTGCCGAGTTAGAGCACGCCTACCTGAAAATGCAGTTGCATAAACAGTCCGGTCTACGCTCCCGGGTTGCCGAGGTGCTTGGGGTCTCTGAACGCAGCGTCTATCGCCTGATTAAACGCTACCAACTGGCAGATTAAATCTCTCTTTAGAGGCATGGATTGCCTTGGTCATTGTTGACTAACCCCTTGTGGGTTTATACTGTAGTGGAGGAGAGAGGAGAGAGGAGAGAGGAGAGAGACCTAGCGCCCGGTTCTCATCGGGCGAGGATAACCAAAGGATTGCCGACTCGTTGTGAAAAGAGAAGCCACATTAGATATGATTGAAGCTAAGGAACAGTTGCAGCAGTTGTTGGAAAAATCTCGCCAACTGGAACAGCGCATCCGCCAAATGGCGGTGGTGCCGCTTTCGATCCTTCAGCAGCAGGAGGTGCAGCAGGAGCTGATCGGTTTCAGTAAGCAAATGTTAAGCGTGGGAGGGGATCTCTTCCTCTACGACGACTCCCGCTACAATCCCCTCCTGGTCGTCAACCAGGCGATTAAGGAGAGCAGCCGCTACAGCGAGGAGGCGACACTGTCGCTGCACCATATCAGCCAGTTGAAATTGGTGGAGTTTCTCTTTAGCGTTATCGAAAAGGAGCAGCAGCTCAACCCGCTCGCCTATAACATCCTGCAACTCATGCAATTTGGTTTTGCCCGAGCGCTGCTTGACCAGTCCGAGGGGCTGCTTACTCGTACCCATCCGGTGCGCAGCTACTTTGAGCTGGCGCTGAAGATCTGCAAGCAGTGTGATGACACCTCCATCCCGCGCATTCGCGATCTGCTGCGCCAGGTGCGTGAACTGCTGCTCAAGGCAACCGCCTCCCCCGAGTCACCGCTGAAAAGCTTTAGTGAGGCGAGTCGGCAGTTGGTGGCGATCATCCACCTCCATCAGGAGATGATCAACAAACGCGATGAGCAGTTGATCAGCAAGGAGGTCAACCAGCGCAAGCTTTACGATGTGCGCCACACCGTACACGACGTGATCTCCCGCGCCACCCATAGCAAAAAAATCCCCACTTTTGCACTTTTATTTCTGCATGAAGTGTGGAGCAAGTACCTCTATATCACCTACCTGCGCTCTGGAGTCGATAGCGCCCAGTGGCGGGAGGGAATTAGCGACATGTACCAGTTGATCTGGAGCTTAGTGACAAAAGATGGTAATGAACTCAATCGGCGCATGGCGGGGCAGCTCTCGGAGTCGTTGCGGCGGATCAAAAAGAACACCCAGAGCGTACACCACAACGTCGAGATCAACCATTTTTTCAATACCCTAGCGACCATTCACGCCCGCATCATGGAGGGTAAAGAGCTGGAGGAGGTGCTGTTTCAGGGAGGGGAGGGGATCGGAGCGGCGGCGGAGCGTGACGCGGCTGCCGAGGAGCGCCCACCGCCGACCCCGGAGGTTCAGGCGGCACGGCTCGGTGGGTGGTTTGTACTCGATTATCGCGGACGTAACCGCCGCGCCCGCTTGATTCGCAAAAGCGAAGAGGATGGCCACCTCCTCTTTTCCGACTACTCGGGTACCCTGGTGGCCAAGTTAAGTTACCAAGAGTATAGCGAAGGGGTACAGCAGGGGAGCTACCGCCCGCTGGCGATGGGCGCAGTTTTCGACTCCCTCTGGGAACAGGCACTGCCTCGGCTGGAGCGCTATATCACCTCGGTAGATGAGCAGATTACCACCAAGGAGCGGGCGATTGAGCAGCGCAAACAGCAGGAGGCGGCGCTGGCGCGGCAGCGTGAACTGGCCCGCGCCAAGTTGGAGCAGCAGAAGCGTGAGGAGCAGGAGGCGCTGGAGCGGCAGCATAAGATTGAGACTGAGGAGCGCGAGCGCGAGGAGCGCATTCGCCAAGAGCTGGAGCTAAAGCAGCAGTTGGAGGAGGAGACCCGGTGTCAGGAGGAGGAGGCCAAGCGCGAGGCCGAGCGCAAGGTGGAGGAGGCACGCCAGGCCGAGCAGCAGGCGTTTCAGAAGATTCTTGACGAGGTCAAGCGGCTGGAGCCGGGCGGCATGATCGAGTTGGTCGACGACCACAACGAAACCCGCATCTGCTCACTCAGTCTCAAGTTGAAGCGAACGGGTAAGCTGGTCTTTTCAGACCGTACCGGACGGCGCACCGCCGAACACTTGCCGCAGGAGTTGGCCACCCGTATCATCGAGGGCAACGCCCGCATTATCGACTACGGCACCACCGGCGATAAGCGCTTGGATGACCTGCGCTGGACCCGTTTGACCGGTGAGTAGTCACCCTCTTTACTTCAGGAGTGCGAGATGCATCCATCGAATGAACGCCGCAACCTACCTCGCATCCTCCGTCACGACCGGGTCGCCATCCAGCTCCTGCGCCCCGGAGAGGAGGGGCCACGCTCTGGGCGCACGATCAACACCGAGACCCTCGACATCTCGCAGCATGGGCTGCGGGTGCGGATCGACCATCCAGTCGAGAGCGACCACTATTTCGACCTTTGCATTGAGCTGCATGACCACGATAAGATTTTTCTGCTTACCGGCGAGATCCGCTGGTGTCGTCCACTGGCGGAGGGGGGGTTTGAGGCGGGCATCCTGCTTCATGACGGCGAGGGGACTGACTTTGCGGGCTGGAGCCAACTCATGATAGAACGGGGGGAAGAGGATGCTTCGACAGCTACAGATCGGTGACTGCCCGCAACGCCGCTGGCTCTGGCTTGCCCTGCTGGTGGTGCTGTTTGATCAGCTCTCCAAACAGTGGATCGAGGCCCACTTTGTACTCTACCAGTCGCTGGAGATCCTCCCGTTCTTCCGTCTCACCTTGGTCTATAACCAAGGAGCCGCCTTTAGCTTCCTTAGTGACCAAGGGGGATGGCAGCGTGGGTTTTTCATCCTCTTGGCCCTGCTCATCACCCTGTTTCTGCTGGTTTGGTTACTGCGCATGTCGCAGCGCGAGCGGCTTGCCGCGATTGCGCTTGCACTGGTTATTGGCGGGGCAGTCGGCAACCTGATCGACCGCATTCTCTTCGGCCACGTGATCGACTTCCTCCACCTGCACTATCACACCTGGCACTGGCCGGTCTTCAACCTTGCCGACTCCGCCATTACCGTGGGGGTTATCCTGCTGCTCTACGACGGCCTGCTGCTGGAGCCGCGCCGCAGTCGCGAGACTCCCCACTAAATGGCCGCGCCGCCGACTGCCGATCCCGCGCTGCTGACGCGGCAGATCAAGCAGTGGGCGCTAGAACTCGGTTTTCAGCAGGCCGGAATCAGCGATATCGACCTCGATCAAGCCGAACCGCAACTGCTGGAGTGGCTGGCCAACCGCTACCACGGTGAAATGGCCTACATGGCCCGTCACGGCACCCGCCGTAGCCGTCCGGCGGAGCTGGTCGCGGGTACCCTACGGGTGATCAGCGTGCGGCTCGACTACCTCCCCCGAGACGACGCAGCGACCGCGCTCTTGGCCAACCCCACCCATGGCTACATTGCACGCTACGCCCTCGGGCGCGACTACCACAAACTGATGCGGCGCAAACTGCAACAGTTGGCCACCCAGATTCGCGCCCAGCTCGGTGACTTCGGCTACCGCCCCTTCGTAGACTCCGCCCCGGTGATGGAGAAGCCGCTGGCCGAGAAAGCGGGTCTCGGGTGGCAGGGCAAACATACTAATTTGGTCAATCGGAGGGATGGAGGCTGGTTTTTTCTCGGCGAACTCTATACTGACCTCGCCCTTCCGGTCGACACTCCGGCAGAGAATCACTGTGGCCGTTGCCGCGCCTGTCTCGACTGCTGCCCGACGGCGGCGCTGGTCGCCCCCTACCAGCTTGATGCCCGCCGCTGCATCTCCTACCTCACGATTGAACACCCTGGGGCAATTCCCGTAGAACTGCGCCCCCTACTGGGCAATCGCATCTACGGTTGCGACGACTGTCTGCTCGCCTGCCCTTGGAACCGCTTCGCCAAGCCCACCCGCGAGGCTGATTTTTTACCGCGCCATGGGTTGGAGCGTCCGCGCCTGAGCGCCCTGCTCGATTGGCGTGAGGAGGAGTTTCTGCAACGCCTGGAAGGCTCCCCGATTCGGCGCATTGGTTTTCAGCGCTGGCAGCGCAACCTCGCGGTGGCACTCGGCAACAGCCCACGCGGAGCAGAGGAGATTGCGGCACTGCAACGCGCTTTGCCCAATGCCTCTGCGTTGGTGCGTGAACATCTGCTGTGGGCGCTTTGTGAAGGATGAATTATGGTAACTACCTACCCTTCTGGGCTGCTTTTCGCTACACTAAGACAATGAAGAGCTACCCAACGACACCGAATCCGTAATCTACATTACTTATGAAAATACAATCTTTTCATATCAATAACTTTAAATCGCTGGTGAGCTTTGATCTGCAATTTGCGGATTTCACCTGCCTGATCGGACTCAATGGGGCGGGTAAGACCACAGTCCTTCAGGCCCTCGATTTCATTGCGCAACTGATGCGTGGACGACTGGACGATTGGCTGGTCGCCCGAGATTGGACTTCTGCAGATCTCGACTCGAAGTTGGTTACGAAGAAAAATATTGATTTCTCTCTTTATTTTGAGTCCTCCACGGGACATCACTTTTGCTGGAAGGGGTCGTTCAACCGAGACCGGCTCTATTGTAGTTCCGAAGCCGTTTATCGCCGATCCGAAGCCGACTTTTCCGGTGGTAAAAGGCTTTTTGATGTCGGCGACGGAAGGTACCGTCTCGGCGGTTCCACACCAGCCCAGAATATTCAATTTGATTACCATGGATCACTTTTATCCCAACTGAGGGACGAGCATATTGCCACGCATGGGGATAGCTGCCTCATCGAGCTAAAGCGGTTTCTTCTGCAAACCCGTTCACTGGACCTCCTCTCGCCCCATTTACTGCGACAAAGAACACGGGGGGACGTATATGACCTAGGCAGAGGCGGTGAAAAGCTTTCCGCCTTCCTGCATGAACTTGCGCAGGATGACAAGGATCGGCTGCTGGCGTTACTCAAGAAAGCCTACCCTAATTTAAAGAGTTTTGATACTCGTTCCTTAACGGGTGGTTGGAAAAGGTTGGAGATAGAGGAGCAATATCAAGTGGTTCGGGAAGGATCGCTGTTTCCCGAGAACTTATCTACGGAGGCCAAGCACATCAATGATGGCATGTTGCGTTTGATGGCAATTATCGCCGAAACCATTACGGATCACTCTTTGCTGCTGTTTGACGAAATCGAAAACGGTGTGAATCCGGAACTCGTCGAGTTTCTCGTGGACACTCTGATTGAGGCACCGCAGCAGATCCTAGTGACCACGCATAGTCCGATGATTCTTAATTTCCTAGAGGACGAGGTCGCAAAACAGGGTATGCAGTACATTTACAAGTCCGAAGATGGTCGCACGCGCTCACTCCCTTTCTTCTCGATTCCCTCCATGCAGGAGAAGCTGGAGTTCATGGGGCCAGGCGAGGTCTATGCAGATACCGACCTGCCAGCCTTGCAACGGGAGATCACGGCACTGGGCAGAGCGAGCTAGGCGAAGATGTTGGTGGTTTTGAGCGGGGAAGGCCCGAGCGATCTAGGACGATGCGACGGGTCGGTATTTCACCCGGGGCCTATGGCGTGGATGATCGATAAGCTGGCGGAAGATCGGTTGGGCTTTTCTTTAGTCGATACCGAGTGCATTCGACTGATTTCAAAGCAAGAGTTGGCGCAGACGTCCAAAGGCTTGCAGCCCATCAAGTTACCCGGTAAAAAGTCGAAGAAGGAAACCGGCTTCTATTTCAGAAATGCCCGCGCTTTGGCGAAGAAGGCTAGGGAGTACTTGATGGAAGATTCCGCAATAATCGCCGTATTGTTCCGGGACGCAGACGGAACGGCCAGCTCCGGTCGCGGCGAATGGAGTGATAAATACCAATCCATGATCAACGGTTTTCGGGCCGAGCGCTTCGACACGGGCGTACCCATGATTCCAAAACCGAAATCTGAGGCGTGGCTGCTCTGTGCCTTGCGGCGCTTGCCCTATGAGAATTGCGGAACCTTGGAACAACGCTCCGGCAACGACGACTCCCCTCAATCGCTAAAAGCTGAACTGAATGTCTTGCTCGAAGGTAACGATAGCGCCGCAGCACAAGCCGAATTGGTACATACAGGGCGTGTGGACTGTTTTCGCATTGGGATGCCCAGCTACCAAGCCTTCCGCGAGGCACTGGAGAATACCTTAGAGAAGGTAATTCATGCACCCTCCTGAGAACCCAACAACCTGCGGATCATTTCAATGCAGCGCCATCGAGAGGCGCGTGCGGTAGCGCTGCACCAGCTCCCCCTCACCGCCGAGGAGTTCAAAAATCGCAAGCATCCCTTTGCGGGCGGCATCATCAGCGTAATTGCGATCCTTGCGCAGCAGGGTCAGGAGCTGCTCCAGCGCCGCCTCAAAGTCCTGATGCTGAAGGTGGTAGGCGGCCAGTTGATAGAGCGCCTGGCTGTCGCCCCTGGCGGCGGCGGCCTTGAGGATCTCCGGCTCTGGGGCATCGACAATCGCCCGCAGGAACGGAAGTTGGGCGCGTAACTGAACAGCATCGGGATCGTGAAGATGCTCAATCGGCAGGGCATTGAGCTGCTGCTCGGCGGCATCTAGCTCCCCGCGCATCATCTCCAACTGGGCGGAGAGCAAAAAAATCCGGTAGTTACTCGGGTCACTACTGCGTGCTTGGGTCAGTAATGTATCGGCGGCATCAAGATCCTCTTGCGCCAACCACTCCAACGCCTGATCCACCAGCTTATCCGATTCACGGGGCAGATTACGGCTGAGAAACTCACGCAATGCCCCCTCCGGCAGCGCTCCAGCGAACTCATCGACCACCTCCCCGTTGCGCCAAAGTTTCACCGTCGGAATGCTACGAATTGCAAACTGCGCGGCAATCTCCTGCTGCTCTTCGGTATTGACCTTGGCCAACAGAAAGGCACCGTTATACTCTTCGACCAGCTTGGCCAGTAGCGGCATGAGCATCTTGCAAGGCTGGCACCACTCGGCCCAGAAGTCCACCAATACCGGTACTTGATAGGAGCGTTCGATGACCTCGCTGGCAAAAGCGGCATCGGTTACTTCAATAATATAGGGGGAGTCAGCCATGGTGATTTCTCCTGAAGATCTGGACGGGTTCAACGGGCGACGGGGGGATGGGGGGAGCTGGGGACGAAGGCGACCTCATCGCCATCTTCTAACAGGGTAAAGGGTTCGCAAAACTGCTTATTCACCGTCACCCGAAAACTCCCCTCCTGAAACAGATAAGCGTGGCTGGGACGGCGGCGGCGCTGTAGCTCCACCAGTCGCTCGACACTGCGCACCGCCGCTGGCAAGGCAACCTCCTCCGCCTCACACCCCAGCTTTTTGACAAAATAGCTGAAGTAGAGCAGTCGAATACGCGGGGGCGACTGCCCCTCCGCAGCGGCCTCGCGCTCAACCCCAAGGGCCGCGAGTTGGGCGAGGTAGTCGGCCCACCGCTGCTGCCGCTGCTGGCCCAGTTGGTAGAGGGTTTCCCAGGAGTAGATGCCGGTATCGTGGCCATCCGAGAAGAGTAGGCGCAAAGCATACTGCCCCTGCGGCTCGATGCGTTCAATCATCACCTGCTCCTTACCCGTCACCAGCCGCTCCGGACTGGCTGCTGGTGAGAAGACCCGCAGGTATTCATACGGCAGTTCAACGCGCTCCCCATCCGCAAAGGTGATGGTCAGCAGGCGCGACTTCTGGTGCAATTGGATCTCGGTAGGGGTTAGTAATTCATTCATGTGAGCATTGTATAGGAAAGAGAGAGGAGGGAGAAGAGAGGGCCGAGCTGCGACGCAAACCGAAGCGGCGAACCGCCCTTATCCCAAGGAATCGAGATAGCGGCGACGAAACTTGACCCCCAGCGAGTGGGCGATCTGTTCACAGGCAGCAATATCGACCCCCGCCAGGCCATCAATCGCGGTGGCGGTGACATCGGGGATGTAACGTGGAGCCTCGCGCAAGAAATTCAACATCGCCGGATACGACCCCTCTAACTGGGGGTGGCAGTGCTGCTGGTAGAGCGCCGCGCTATCGGCATTTAACGAGACCGAGAGGGCATCAATCCAAGGGGCCATCTCTGGAAGAACATTGCGCTTGTGGAATAAATTGGCGAGTCCGTCGGTGTTAATGCGGGTAGAGCCGCCATGCTCCTTCACGTAGCGTGCAATCTGCAACAGCGCCTTGAGGCGTAGCGTCGGTTCACCAAAACCACAAAACACGATTTGTTGATAACGGCTCGGATCACCAATCTCGGCGATAATCTGCTCCGTCTCGGGGCGGTGGTCGAGGGTCAGGTCGTAGTTGTGAACCCGTTTGATCCCGTGAGTTTTGGGGCAGAACTGGCACTCCAGGGTGCAGCGATCATTGAGGTTGATGTAGAGGTTATCACCGATCACATAGGTCAACTGGTTGGGTGGGGCGTGGGACATCGGATCGACTTCTCCTGGCTCGAACTCTCGGATTAGGTGTTGCGCATCATCTCGGCGACCTGCTGACACGCCTTCAAGTGGAACTGCAACTGGTCGCGGGTCGCTACCGAAGGGGTTTTGGCGACATACTGCTCTAACTCCGGGATCAACTCTGCAAGGTCGATACCACAGTGACGGACAAGTAGTTGAAACAGAATGACCTGACTGGAGGCCAGCGCATCGACCCGCTGCTGGTGCTGCTGTACCGCTTGGTTCATTCCTTCGACCGAGCGTTGTAGTTCTGAAAGAACTTGCGTAAGGTTGGTTAAAAGTTCCTTATCCAAGACTTTTCTCCATGGTTGCGGGTGGGGCGCACCGGTTTACGCAGTACGCAGAAGGGGAGGGCGCGACAGAGTCGGAGGACGACTTGCTACTGGATCACACTGTATCGCTTTATCGCTCTCAAGGTAGAAACCAAGGTCAGTTTGTGTTATACCTTATCTCTATCGCTCGGGTATGGTACCCAAGCGTAGATTATACTATGAAGTGAGGAGGAGGTATGCTTTTTGTCGGACTGCTTTTTGGCATCGCGGTCTATGTAGTTTTTACTGCATTGATCAGCGGCTTTTACACCGTCAAGCCCAATGAGCGGGCGGTACTCACCAGCTTTGGCCGGGCCGAACGGATGGGGGATCAGATGATCGAGGATCCCCACATGACCCGCGAGGAGCAGGAGCGCTATCGTTTCCCGGCAGTCCATGTGATTCAGCCGGGTGGCCCCTACTTTAAGTGGCCTTGGCAGGAGGTGCATAAGGTCAGCATCTCCACCCAAGCGATTGATCTCACTTGGGATCCCACCAAGAGCCAGAACACCGTAGAGGCGGTGACCAAGGACAACCTGACCACTGGGGTCGATGGCCAGATTCGCTTTCGGGTCTGTGAAAATAACCTTTATGCCTACCTCTTCGGCGTCTCCAGTCCGCTAGAGCATGTCATGGGCTACTTCATCTCGGTAATGCGCGAGCGCATCGCCAACTTCATCGACCCCAAGGGGCAGGGGCTGCTTCAGGATGGAGAGGCGAATAGCAGTGATGTTGCCGGTGCGATGGATCTTAACGAGGGGGTCTCGATCAACGATCTGCGTAAAAACCTGCCACTGCTCAATAGCTACATGGAGAAGCAGTGCGCCTCTACCGCCGGACGCTACGGAATCGAACTGGATGCGGCGCTCATTACCCAGATCGATCCTCCCTCCGAAGTAGACCGCGCCCTCTCGGCGATTAACAGCACTCGCAATCAGGTCGCCGCCGATATCAGCACCGCCCGTGCCGATGCCGAGCAGCAGATTACCATGAGCAAGCGAGCGGTCGAAATCGCCTCCAACAATGCGCACGCAGAGGTTGCGCCGCTCAAGGAGCTGGCCAATACACTCAGCCGAATTAAGGCCGAGGGGGGAGCGGAGGCGCTACACGCCTATATCCGCAATATGCGCATTCCACTGCTAGAGCGTACTCGCCGCATTGTTCAGACCACTTCGCAAGGAGCCTCCCAATGAGTGACGCATTCGGATTCTTGATTGTTGGCGCGGTCATCGGCTTTATGCTGGTTCCCGCACTTTTGAAACTTGCTACCATGTTTGGCCTCTACGCCATTGTTCAAGAACGCGAGGCGCAGGTCTTCACCCTCTTTGGCAAGGTACTCGGAGTCCTTGACGAGCCGGGGTTACGTTTTCCGATTAGCCACTTCGGGATTAAGGCACTCATGGTCCCCTTCTTCGGCAAGCGCTATCTGGTCAGCACGGCACTGCGCCAGTACTACCTCCGCAACCAGATGGTGAACTCCGAAGAGGGAACGCCGATGGGGGTCGGTATCTTCTACGAAACCCAGGTCAATGACCCGGTCTCCTACCTCTTCACCAACACCAACCCGGAAGGCTCTCTGCTGGCCAATGTCGCTAGCTCCACCGTCTCTACCTTCAGCAATCTGGAGATGGATAAGATGTTGGAGGATCGTCACAGCCTCAGTCGCACCGTGCGCCAGACCGTCTCCCCGCTCTCCGAGCGCTGGGGCTACCAACTTGGCTCGGTCTATATTCGCAAAGTCGCCTTTACCGATCGCCAGATGGTGGATAATATCACCGAAAAGGTGGTAAAGCGTCTGATTCAGGTGACCAGCGCAATGAAACAGGATGGTGAAAACCGCGTCGGGCTGATTAAGAGCCAGACCGCTTTCAAGGTCTCGCAACAGATGGCCGAGGCTGCGGCCACTCGTCCCCGCATCGTCGGTGAGGCGCTCAATGAGATCGCTAAAAAAGATCCCGAGATTCTCTCTTGTGTGCAGGAGGTGATGGAGGTTGACAAGCTGGTGCAGTCGGGCGCACCGGTCGATCTGGTTCCTAGCAACACCCGGGCGCTGGTCTCCCTCGGCGATGGTGGCGGGGGAGGTGCGAACCTGCGTGGCCTGCGTGATGGGGAGCCGCTGTTTCGCTAGAGCGGTTCTTTACTGACCGGCTACCGATACCGCTTGCCCCGGCAAGCGGTACTGCTGTGGCTATTTGCTCTCTTTTTTCTCTACTCTTCGTGTCACTATGCTGCCGTTTCGATCTATTCATCAGTTACCAGAGATATTAGTCAACCAGATTGCCGCTGGCGAGGTGGTCGAGCGTCCCGCCTCGGTGGTGAAGGAGTTGGTGGAGAACAGTCTCGACGCAGGGGCAGACCGCATTTGGGTGGAGGTGGAGCAGGGCGGGGTACGGGCCATTCGGGTGCGCGATAACGGGGCCGGGATTGCGGGTGAGGAGTTAGCGCTGGCGCTATGCCGTCACGCCACCAGCAAGGTGACCACCTTAGCCGAGCTAGAGGCGGTGCGCAGCATGGGCTTTCGCGGCGAAGCGCTGCCCTCCATCGCCTCGGTGGCGCGACTCACCCTCGACTCCCGCCAACAGGAAGCGGAGTGCGGGTGGCGACTGCGCGGCGGAGCGGGGGCTGTTCCAGAACCGACTTCCCACCCCCAAGGAACAACGGTAGAGGTGTGCGACCTCTTCTATAACATCCCGGCACGCCGCAAGTTTCTGCGCACCGAGCGGACGGAGTTTACCCATCTGGAGGGGCAACTGCGGCGGCTGATGCTGGGGCATCTGGAGGTCGCTTTTGCACTCACCCATAATGGTCGCACCATCTACCAAGAGCGGGCGGCCAGCGAGCCGGCGGAGCAGTTGCAGCGCCTGAACCGCCTGCTCGGGGGAGAGTTCAGCGACCATGCGGTGGCCATAGAGCGCCACCTAGCGGGTGATGAGGGGTTCTCCCTGCGCGGCTGGATCGCCCGCCCCGCCTTCTCACGGGCGCAAGCCGACATGCAGTATTTTTACGTCAATGGCCGGGTGGTACGCGATAAGCTGGTGACTCATGCGGTACGCCAAGCCTTTCACGACGTACTCCACCACAGCCGCCACCCCGCCTATCTGCTCTATCTGGAACTCGACCCGCGAGCCGTCGATGTCAATGTTCACCCCACTAAGCATGAAGTGCGTTTTCGTGATGGGCGGCGAGTCCATGACCTCCTCTACCGTACCCTGCACCAGGCGCTGGCCCGACCGCTCGGCGGAGAAGGGGAGGCCGCCGAGGGTGCCGCTCTACCGGTCGCTGCGACGACGGTTGGCGGGCCGGTGCCACAGAACCACTCCCCGGTACCTTACCCTACCCTCCACCAAGCGCATGGGCGAATTCCGCAGGTGGCGGATCGAGGTCGCCACCATCAGGAATCACTCGCCTTTCAACAGAGTAGCGAGATGCACTCTTCTCCGCCCCCCGCCTCGGGAGAGATGCCGCTCGCGCAGGAGTCGCCGCTACTCGGTTACGCCCTGGGCCAGTTGCATGGGGTCTATCTCGTCGCACAAAATCAGCGCGGGTTGGTGCTGGTCGATATTCACGCCGCCCATGAGCGGATTACCTATGAGCGGTTGAAGGGGCGGTGGCGTGATGGGGTGGTGGTCTCCCAAGCGCTACTGCTGCCGGTGACCCTGGCGGTCGCACGCCACGAGGCGGAGCTGCTGGAGCAGCACCGCGAGGAGCTGGTACGGCTGGGGGTCGAGATTGATCGGTTGGGGCCGGAGCAGTTGGTGGTGCGCGGGGTTCCAGCTCTGCTGAAGGGGTGTAATGCCGAGCAGTTGGTGCGTGATCTGCTCGCCGATTTGGTGCAGCAGGGCGACTCCAGTCGAGTGGAGGAGGCGACGCAGCGGGTACTGGCGACGATGGCTTGCCACAGTGCGGTACGTGCGGGTGAGCGGCTGAGTCGGGAGGAGCTAAACGCCCTGCTGCGGGAGATGGAGCAGACCGAGCGCAGTGATCAGTGTAACCATGGCCGACCCACTTGGATTCAGTTGGGCATGGAGGAGCTGGATCGGCTTTTTATGCGAGGAAAATAGCCTCTCCTTAATTCGCCCCAACCCCCTCTTGATATGCAAGGTCGCGCTCTCCCGAACACCATCATTTCCTATCCTGTCACTGATGGAAAAGATGCCGCATGGTGATCGATCCACTCCAGTGCAGCCTGTTCGCGGCTTAGAGAACGTCCATTCTGCCTCCGCATCCGTTCGCGGTACCCCTCGATTTGGCAGACCTGCTCCATCATACGCACCATAAAGCGGGTCTGTGGGTCATCAAAGCAGACTCCAACCTCATAGTGCGGGTGGCAAGGGTCGCACCAGGCGACCCGACCGCAAGCGTGGACGCAGTGGTTGGGAAGCTGAATCTCGATCTCAATCGAGCTGCCGGGAGGGATCGGCTCGTTTGCGGCGAAACGTAGCCCCCACTCCTCCCCTTGGGAGCGATGGGGAGGGGTACCCTGTTGTAGGCGATAGTGGAGCGGGATCTCGTTCGGGTGGTGGATGTACATCCGTTGTACCTTAAGGTGTTCTGTGATCGGCGACCCGTATCAGAGTATTCGAATAGAGCAAAGAACTCAAGCGCTATTACGACTTCTCGACGGTTTGCTAGTGCGGTACTTGCAACAGCTCCAGATCAACCACGGATCTTCCCCTTCCTATCACGACTTTTCGACAGTTTGCTGGTGCAGTACCCGCAACAGCTCCAGATCAACCATAGCTCTTCCCTGCATCATGGTGGCCAGCTCTCCCCCCAGTAGGGTCATGGGGCGGCCATGCTCGCCGAGCTGATCGACCACCAGCGAGGCCCCGCTGAAGTTCTGCTCTGCGGTATAGCCATTGGTGGTCACCAGTAGCGAGCGAATCCCCGCATCCAGGACAGAGCGCACCCCGTTATCGGAGTCCTCAATCGCCAGGCACTGCTCCGGTGGGAGAGCGAGCTGCGCCATCGCCCACGTGTAGATATCGGGGGCCGGCTTTTTGGCGGGTACGATATCACCGGCGGCGATCACCTCGAACCAACTACACCCCTCGCTGCCAAGGGTGCTCTCCAGCAGTGCGGTGACATTCTCTGGAGTGGTGGTGGTTGCCACTGCCAGGCGTACTCCGGCGGCCCGCGCCTCCTCCAGCAAGCGCTGTACCCCTGGACGGAGCGGGATCAGCCCCTCACCCAATAACTGGGTATAGTGGGCGGTCTTGGCGCGATGGAGTCCGGCGATAAAGCCCGCCAGATCGACAGGCTGCTGAAAGGCTTGGTTATAGTGATGCAGATAGTGGTGAATACGCTCCTTGCCGCCAGTGACCGCCAGCAGTGCGCCATAGAGCGCCTCATCCCAGACCCAGTCGAGTCCGGCCTCGGCAAAGGCGCGGTTAAAGGCGACCCGATGGCCATCCCGCTCCGTATCGGCGAGCGTACCATCAACATCA
This sequence comes from Gammaproteobacteria bacterium, assembly GCA_007135625.1. GTDB lineage: Bacteria > Pseudomonadota > Gammaproteobacteria > Chromatiales > Chromatiaceae > SLIM01. The sequence continues at coordinate 3,429 of SLIM01000316.1, read as the reverse complement.
AAAATTAAGGCATTCAAAGGGTGCATAGGGATTCCTGTAGCTTGTTTTTCACATTTCGCTATGATACCGCCAATAAGCGTTTTGTTGAAGCGTCGCGCTTGCCCCAACCGCGCAGCCACGCAATTTGCGCTTTGCGCATTCTACAGCTTGCATCTCTGTAATTTTATTGCCGCATAAGTGCTTCGATCAAAGCCTCTATGCTCACTCAGGGGTGGTGCGGTATAGTAAGGCCCCACCGCAAATGCCTTCAATCAGGAATCTTCGAAAACCATTTGCCACCTTTTAAAAACCCCTCATTGATCTTGAACTTGCCCTCCAGCGCGATCTTCTTCAGTCGCCGGCGGCACTCCTCCTCCGGGATCATCCCCTGACCCACCTTGAGCATCGCCTGCACCCCGGCCTCGAACTCCTCCTTGTCGATCTTCTGATCTTCCAGCGAGCGGATCAGCGAGGCACGCCCGCGCTCTTCCACATAGCTTTCCAGTACATAGTTCATTTTGATACAGGCCTCGCGCAGCGCAGCGCGGGCCTTCTGCACCTCCACGCCCTCGTTGATCGCAAAGACCAAAATCTCCTTCTCTTCAGCTTTATCGATGAAGCGGTCGTCGTGCGCACGCAGTTTGACATGCTCAATGAAACGATCTTTCAGGCTAGCCATAGGCTTGCTCCTTGGTAAAAGCATGGCGCTTTAGGGTTAGTTTATGGGGGAGTGGTGCGGTCGAAGCGTTAGGAAACCCAACCGCCTGCACTAAATTATCTCCCCGTCTGGAGGTAAAGTCAAGACCTTCGCGCAGCGCGGCAGCGCAGAAGAGAGAGGACAGAGGGGAGAGGGCGGGGTACAATGCCATCTCTGTGGCACCACGGTAGAGTGCCTTTTTTGAATCCGTGTGTTGCACGGAGGTGTGGAATGTGGGTATGAGCAAAGAGCAGAGTCCCCTCTGGCAGGTGGTCGCGCTGACCGACTACGCTCTGCCGAAGGGAAGCCAACCAGCGGCACTTCGGTATAGCTGGCGAACTCTGCTACAGCGGCTGCGTACCGGTCAAGATACGGTTGCCGCGAGTACCGAGGAGAGCGGCGACTGCTGGCCTGCGCTATCCGCCTTGCAACGCACCAGCGTCGCCCCACGGATCACTTGGCATGCCGCCGCCCACGCCTTGCAGCAGGTGCTGGCAGAGGAGGCGTACCCGCTCGCTCTCCTGGTCACCCCGCCCGGCGTGGATCGCCGACAGATTCTGACCCAGCTCGCCGCCGCGCTAGCTCTGGAGGAGCGCCTGCCGCCCAGTCGTGAACAGATTTTACAGGAGCAGCTTACCTGGTTGGGAGAGTCCTGGGAGACAACAACGCCTTGGGTGTTAATTGAGCTGGAGCGCTGCTTTTTGCGCCATACCCACGGCCTGACGCTGCTGCGTGCGCTGCTTGGCAAGGCGCTTGCTGGCGAACTCGGGCGGGGCGTAATCGGCTGCGATAGCTGGGCCTGGGCCTATCTGCAACATCTCTTTCCCCTCGTTTCAGTTCGTCCGCTGACCCTGCAGGCCTTTGATGGTGAGCGCCTCGGCTCCTACCTGCACCAGCCCCTATCTGCACCTTGGTGACCCGATTAACGTGGTGGCCGATGAGCTGGAGTGGGGAACCCGCTACCGCATTCGCGCCTATCCGATGGATCCGCGACAGCAGTTTCGTTTCATCACCGATTTGACGATTCGTGGTCGCCTCGCTCTGGGGCGGATCGGTGTCCAGGGGTGGAGTCCTGTGGGGTCACAACAGCGTGAAGAGCGGTGTTGAGCGCTCCCGATGCCCTTTACGACCCAATCAATAGTTGCACGAGTCAGATGGTTTAGGCGATGGTTTTAGCAACCGTTATCCATCCCGATGCTCTCTAACGACCCGACCAATAGCTTCACGAATCAGATGGTTTAGACGATGGTTTTAGCAACCGTTACCCGTTATGATCCACTTCCGACTAGAGAGCGACTACTTGGAGCAATGTAGAGACCATGGCAAAAACAGAGAAACAGATCGGAATCCTCACCGCAGGGGGAGATAGTCCAGGGCTAAATGCCGCAATCCGTGGGGTCGGTAAGGCGGCGCAGGGCCACTACGGAATGCAGCTCATTGGCTTTCGTGATGGTTTTCGCGGATTGGTGGAGAACCGTAGCGTGCGCTTAGTCGGTGACTCCCTCTCCGGCATCCTGACGAAGGGGGGGACGATCTTGGGAACCAGTCGCGATAAGCCGCACAAGATGCAGGTCGAGGGCAAGCTGTGCGATATGACCGATGCGATTGTCGAGAACTACCAGGCTAACCGGCTTGATGCTTTGGTCTGTCTTGGCGGCGGTGGCACCCAGAAAAACGCTTTACGATTGAAGGAGCGTGGTCTGAATGTCCTCACTCTCCCCAAGACCATCGACAACGATGTGGCGCTAACCGACACCACTTTCGGTTTCGATACGGCTCTCGGGATCGCTACCGATGCTATTGACCGACTGCATAGCACCGCTCACAGCCACCACCGCATCATTGTGGTCGAGATTATGGGCCACCGGGCCGGCTGGTTGGCTCTCGGGGCGGGGCTGGCGGGCGGGGCTGATGTGATTTTGATCCCGGAGATCCCTTATCATGTTGAACATATTGCCAAGGCGATTCGGGCGCGGGTTAAGGGGGGTAAAAGCTTCTCTATTGTTGCGGTTGCCGAGGGTGCGCTTTCGGTCGAGCAGCGCGCCCACGTAGCGCACTTGGAGGCGCAGCGCGAGGTCTCTGGTGAGAAGGCGGAGCGGCGACGGCTGAAGGGGGCGATTCAGGCGCTGGCATCGGATTATGCCAATAATACCTTGAGATTGTCAACGCAACTGGAGGAGCTGACCGGGCTGGAGTCGCGGATCACGATTCTCGGCCATTTGCAGCGCGGCGGTACCCCTTCGGCAGCAGATCGCTTGTTGGCAACGCGCCTCGGAGCGGCTTGTGCGCAACTGATTCAATTGGGCCATTATGGGGTAATGGTTGCTGCTCGTGGCGAGGGAGTCGTTCCGGTTGCGCTGGAGGAGGTGGCGGGCAATAAAAAACTTATTCCGCTGGATCACCCCTGGTTGGAGGCGGCGCGGATGGTGGGAACTAGCCTCGGCGAGTGAGGCGGCGGGGCGGGGTGAAAAAAATTCTCTGCTCTGCCCATTGACAGCGACCGCCAAGTCGCTTATCATGCGCTGCTCTTACCTAGCGGGTACCCCGCCCGGTTCTCCTCGTCACTGGCACGAAGGGGTAAAGTTAGGGGGGAAATAATCGGAGCGTAGCGCAGCCTGGTAGCGCACCACAATGGGGTTGTGGGGGTCCGGAGTTCGAATCTCCGCGCTCCGACCAGATTTTTAGGATCTAGGTTTCTTTTTTAGGCTCTAGGCTCTAGGCTCTAGGTTCTAGGCTCTAGGTTCTAGGTTTTG
>SLIM01000249.1 GCA_007135625.1 Gammaproteobacteria bacterium | reverse complement strand
CAGCCCCACAGCCATAAGTCGCCCCACAAGCCAGCCCCACAACCATAAGTCGCCCCACAAGCCAGCCCCACAACCATAAGTCGCCCCACAAGCCAGCCCCACAACCATAAGTCGCCCCACAAGCCAGCCCCACAGCCATAAGTCGCCCACAGCCAGCCCCACAGCCATAAAAGTCCACAGCCAGGCGTACTCCCCTCAGCCTCCTCTCCTCTGCCGCTGGCACAGCAAGTGCTAGCACAATCGCCAGCAGGTTCTGCCAAGCTGGCCGACAGACTCCATATCCGAGCGACAAGAGAGAGCAGCGATGAGACAACGACCCCTTACCCAGTGGTGGCCCACCACCCGACGACATCCATCACACTGTGCCACCGCACCCACCCGCCCCGACTTTTTATCACAAAAAGGAGAATTACTATGAAAATGATTTCCGCCGTAATAAAGCCCTTTAAGCTCGATGATGTACGCGAAGCGCTCTCCGAAATCGGTGTCTCCGGCATCACCGTCACCGAAGTCAAGGGTTTTGGTCGTCAGAAAGGACACACCGAACTCTACCGAGGAGCTGAGTATGTCGTTGATTTTCTTCCAAAAATCAAGATTGAGGCTGCGGTGAACGAGGAGATCGTCGAACAGGTGATTGATGCCATCAGCGGCGCAGCTAAAACCGGCAAAATTGGTGATGGAAAGATCTTCGTCTACGATGTCGAACAGGTGATTCGCATTCGTACCGGGGAGACCGGCCCCGATGCCCTTTAGCCTCTATTTTTATTCGAGGATCTTACCATGATAGAAGACATTCTCAGTTTACGCTACGCCCTCGACACCTTCTACTTCCTCATGGCTGGTGCGCTAGTGATGTGGATGGCTGCCGGCTTTTCAATGCTCGAAGCGGGTATGGTACGCGCAAAAAATACCGCCGAGATCTTAACCAAGAACATCGCGCTCTTCTCCATCGCCAGCATTATGTACATGCTCGTTGGCTACAACCTGATGTACCCAGATGGTGGCAATGGCGTGATCCCCAACATCAGCCTCTCCTTTATGTTCGGAGGGGATAACGACCCCGCCGCCGTGCTGGCACAGGATCCCGCCTCCTGGTACGACGGAGACTACTACTCCGGCATGTCCGACTTCTTCTTTCAGGTTGTGTTTGTCGCAACCGCCATGTCCATCGTCTCCGGTGCCGTAGCCGAGCGGATGAAGCTGTGGGCCTTTCTCGCCTTTGCGGTGGTACTGACCGGCTTTATCTACCCGATTCAAGGCTATTGGAAATGGGGCGGTGGCTTCCTCGAAACACTCGGTTTTCAGGACTTCGCCGGTTCCGGTGTCGTCCACCTCGCCGGTGCCTCCGCCGCCCTCGCCGGGGTGCTGCTGCTCGGAGCGCGTAAGGGAAAATATGGCAAGAATGGCGAGATTCGCGCCATTCCCGGTGCCAACATGCCGATTGCCACCCTCGGCACCTTCATCCTCTGGCTCGGTTGGTTTGGGTTTAATGGCGGCTCCGAACTGGTCATTTCGACCGTTGAGAATGCCAACAATGTCGCCGCAATCTTCGTCAACACCAACATGTCCGCCGCCGCCGGGGTCATGGCCGCACTCATCACCGCCCGCCTGGTCTTTGGCAAGGCCGATCTCACCATGGCGCTGAACGGTGCCCTCGCTGGCCTGGTCGCAATTACCGCCGAACCGCTCACCCCCTCCCCGCTATGGGCCGCAATGGTTGGGGCTATCGGTGGCGTACTGGTGGTCTTTGCCATTATCACCATGGATAAGCTGCGCGTTGATGATCCGGTTGGTGCCATCTCGGTACACGGCGTAGTCGGCATCTGGGGTCTGCTGGCCGTCCCCTTCTCCAACAGCGAAGCGAGCTTCCTGGCGCAGTTCATTGGCATGATCACCATTCTTGCCTGGGTCTTTATCGCCAGCTTCATCGTCTGGATGATCCTTAAAGCGACCATCGGGATTCGGGTCTCCGAAGAGGAGGAGTACGAGGGGGTCGATATCGGCGAGTGTGGCCTGGAGGCCTACCCCGAGTTTGTCGGCTCACGCGGGGTCTCCGCCTCCTGAGCAGCAACCCGATGACCTGTAATAAAACGCATTAGGGAGATTCTTCCCTCTCTCTACTTGGGGCACTTCGGTGCCCTTTTTTTTCCACTTGCCTTCGCTAGGCTTGCACTCTACACTGGACAAATTGTAGGTGGCCCTTCAGGGCCGACAGCCCCACCACCGCACGCAACCCAAGGAATCACCATGCAGCAACGACTCGACGACTATTTTGAGCAGGCCTATACCCTACAAGCCGAGATTTATCAAGCCTCGGACTATAGCTACATCTTCCATTTTCAAAATGTCTATTTTGGCTACCGCCCCGATGCTTCCGGCAACCAGGATCTCTGCATGATCCCGCTGCATGAGATGCTGACCCGCACGGTGGAAGCTCTCGAAAAACTGGGCTGGGTTGATGCCCGCATGGAGAGAGAGCGGATTGTTGAGCTAAACCTTCTCTATCTGGGATTATTAACCATGATCATGCCCAACAACTTGCTTGCTGAAGAGCAGTTTGCTCGACTGGTTGCGACATAGTCGCCAAAAGCCCCGCCACCAACAAGATAGTTATCCTGCTGGAGGTTAACACTTTGGCCGGTAAAAGCGACCAATCGGAAAGGCTACCGCCCCCCCCCTCACTCACCAAACTGCCCATACCCCATTAACCGCCGGTAGCGCTCGGCGAGCAGCGCTTCCGGCTCCATCGCCAGCAGCCGCTGCAAATTGGCGTGCAGGGCGTGGTGCAGATTACGCGCCACCGCCTCCAGGTCGCGATGCGCCCCCCCCAGCGGCTCGGGAATCACCTCATCAATCAGCTCCAGCTCTTTCAACCGCGACGAAGTGATGCCCATCGCCTCGGCAGCGAGCGGAGCCTTATCGGCACTCTTCCAGAGAATTGAGGCACAGCCCTCGGGGGAGATTACCGAATAGGTGCTATACTCCAGCATCATCACCCAATCCCCAACCCCAATCGCCAACGCCCCACCGGAGCCGCCCTCACCGATCACAGTACAGAGAATCGGAATGCGCAGCCCGGCCATCACCTCCAAATTACGCGCAATCGCCTCACTCTGCCCCCGCTCCTCCGCCCCGATTCCAGGATAGGCACCCGGGGTATCGATAAAGGTCAGCAGAGGGATGCGAAAACGCTCGGCGAGGCGCATCAACCGCAGCGCCTTGCGATACCCCTCCGGGCGCGGCATGCCGAAGTTACAGCGAACTTTCTCCTTCGTATCCCGCCCCTTTTGGTGACCAATCACCATCACCGGCTGCCCGGCAAAGCGGGCCAGACCACCGATAATGGCGTTATCATCGGCATAAGCGCGATCCCCATGCAGCTCCTGAAAATCCTCAAAGAGATGCTTGATATAATCCGGCAAGTAGGGGCGCAACGGATGGCGGGCAAGCTGTGAAACCTGCCACGGCTTCAGGTTAGCGAAGATCGACTCGGTTAGGGTGCGACTCTTCTCTTGCAGGTGGGAGATCTCATCTTGGATATTGATCTCATTATCATCACCCACCCGCCGCAGCTCTTCGATCTTGGCCTCCAGCTCGGCAATGGGTTGTTCAAATTCCAGAAAATTCAGATCCATGGCTAGACTCGGGTTCAGCAGTCGAGGGTTAAACAGGAACCGGGATTATACACCCGATAGGGCAACAAAGGAGAGACCGGAGAGCGCACGTACTCCGCCATCACCCCCCCGCCGCCTCCAGCGTCTCCCAGCGCGAAAGGGCCTGCTCCAGCTCCCCCTCGGCCTGCTGCAACGCGCGCTGCAAGCCGATCAAAGCATCACCTCCCCCCTGGTAGAGCTGCGGATCGGCGATCTGCTGATGCAGTTGCGCAAGCGTCGCCTCCAGCGCGGCGATCCGCTCCGGCAGCCCCTCCAGCTCGCGCTGCTCCTTATAACTCAGACGCTTACTCGGCGGTGCTGGGGGCGCACTCTGCTGCACCCGCAGTGCAGGCCGGGCCGCAGCCGCACTCGCTGGCGACGGGCGCTGGCGCAGCCAATCGTCGTAACCGCCGACATACTCGGCGACCCGCCCCGCCCCCTCAAACACCAAAGTACTGGTCACCACCTGGTTCAAAAAGGCGCGATCATGACTCACCAGCAACAGCGTCCCGCTATACTCCAACAGCCGCTCCTCCAGCAGCTCCAAGGTCTCCACATCGAGATCATTGGTCGGCTCATCCATCACCAAGAGATTAAACGGACGGGTAAAGAGGCGGGCCAGCAGCAGCCGGGCACGCTCCCCCCCCGAAAGCGCCGAAACCGGCTGACGAGCACGCTCCGGGGCAAAGAGAAAATCTTGCAGATAGCCGATCACATGGCGATTCGCCCCCCCCACCGTAACCCGATCCGCCCCATCCGCGACACTATCCTGCACCGTTCGCTCAGGATCCAGGGTATCGCGCAGTTGATCAAAATAGGCCACCTCCAGATTGGTTCCGAGGCGAATCGTCCCCTGCGCAGGAGCCAGATTGCCCAGCAGCAGATTGAGCAGGGTACTTTTTCCACACCCGTTAGGGCCGATAATTCCAACCTTATCTCCCCGCAAAATGGTCGTACTTAGCCCGCTAATCACCGGCAGCTCCCCCCAGCGGTAACTCACCCCACTCGCCTCCACCACCAGCCGCCCGGAGCGCTCCCCCTCCGGCACCGCCAACACCACCCGACCACTGCGCTCACGCCGCTCGCTCCGCTCGGTACGCATCGCTTCCAGCGCCCGTACCCGCCCCTCATTGCGCGTCCGCCGCGCCTTAATCCCCTGCCGAATCCACACCTCCTCCTCCGCCAACCGCTTATCAAAACGGGCATTGGCCGCCGCCTCTGCGCTCAACTGCGCCTCTTTCCCCAGCAGAAACCGGTCGTAATCCCCCGGCCAATCGGTGAGCCGCCCACGATCCAGCTCAATAATTCGGGTCGCTAAACGGCGCAAAAAAGTACGGTCATGGGTCACAAAGAGGAGACTTCCCTGATAACTCAGGAGAAACTCCTCCAGCCAGTCAATTGAGGCGATATCCAGATGGTTCGTCGGCTCATCCAGCAGCAGCAGATCGGGACTGCGCACCAGCGCCTGGGCCAGCATCACCCGCCGCTTCAAACCGCCCGAAAGACCGGCAAAGGGGGCATCGGGATCGAGTCCCAAGCGGCTAATCACCCGCTCCACCTGCTGCTCAAGATCCCAACCATTGGCCGCATCCAGCTCATGCTGCGCCTGCGAAAGGCGCTCCAGGGTGGCGGCATCGTGGTCGCTCTCCAGTGCCTTCAGCGCATCGTGGTAGCCTTGCAACAGAGTACTCAAGCCACCCAACCCCTCCGCAACAACCGCAAAAACCGTGGCTTCAACCGCCGCCGGAACCTCCTGGGTCAAACGCGCCACCACCGCCCCCTGACGCACGACCCGCTCCCCATCATCGGCCCCCAACTCCCCGGAAATCACTCGCATCAAGGTTGACTTGCCCGCCCCATTGCGCCCCACCAGACAGATCCGCTCACCGTTATTAATGGTCAGATCGACCTCTTGCAGCAGCGGCGCAGCACCAAAACTTAGTTGAATGCGGCGTAAACTAATCAGCGACATCGGGAGAGGCTCCTGTAGCAGAGGGCAGAGAGGATAGAAAAGAGAGGGCGCAACGCCCCGCTAGGGGGGTATTCTACCTGAAGAGCGTGCAGAAGAGAGAGAAAAGCCGAACCAGAACTCACCGCTCCCAATCCTTAACAAACCGATTGCGAATACGCGCTGCGTTAGCGATCACCAGCAGCGAACTGATCGGCATCGTAACCGCTGCGATCAGTGGGGTGACAAACCCGGCCATTGCCAGCGGCACCATAATGACGTTATAGACAATGGAAATGGCGATGTTTTGATGAATAGTGCGCAGGGTGCGCCGCGCCAGCAGCGCGGCGTGGTGAATGCGGCGTAACTCGCTGTTCATGAGCACAATATCGGCACTGGCAATCGAGACATCGGTGCCGGAACCCATGGCAATACCGATATCGGCCCGCACCAAGGCGGGGGCATCGTTAACCCCATCGCCGACCATTGCAACCCGCTCGCCACGCTGTTGCAGCTTCGCGATCACCTGATCCTTCTGCTCCGGCAGCACCTCGGCAATCACCTCCATACCGCCACCGAGACGGGCGGCGACCCCCTCGGCCACCCGCTTGCGATCACCACTAAGCAGGGTCAAGCGCAACCCCTCGCGCTTGAGCTGGTCGATTAGCGCCTTGGCATCGGGGCGAAGCGGATCTTCGACCCCAATCACCGCGCACTCCTGCCCGGCGCGGGCGCAGTGTAGCGGGGTAATCCCCTGTTCCAGCAGCGAATCGGCCCAGCGCTGCGCCGCTGCTGTGGCCTCGATTCCCAATCGCGCCATCCACTCCGGGGTGCCGATGGCGTACTCCACTCCATCGACCGATCCGCGCACGCCGTAGCCAGGGCGATACTCGAACCCCTCCACCCTTCCGCCGGGGGTGATCCCCCACGCCTCGGCGGTCTGCAGTAGCGCCGCTGCCGCCGGGTGTTCGGCGTAGCGCTCCACTTCGATAACGGCGGCGAGCAACTGCTGAATCTCTAGCGCGGGCGGAGGGTCTTCACGCCGCCAGTCGCCCCAGCGGCTGTGCAGGGAGGTGACCGACATCCGCCCTTCGGTGAGGGTTCCGGTCTTGTCGAAGACAATGCGCTCAATCTCGGAGAAGGTTTCAAGTACCTCGCCATTCTTAATGAGAATGCCGTGGCGCGCTCCAGTCCCGGAGGCGACGGTGATCGACATCGGGGTGGCCATGCCAAAGGCGCAGGGGCAGGTGATAATGAGTACTGCGGTGGCGGCCATGAGCGCCTTGTGGAAGTCGTACTGCATCCAAAAGAGGAAGGTGATGAGTGAGAGGGTGATGGTGATGACCACAAACCAGGGGACAATGCGGTCTGCGATGCACTGAATCGGTGCCCGGCTCGCTTGGGCATCTTCGACGAGGCGGATAATGCGGCCTAAGGCGCTCTGTTTGAGGGTGGCGGTGACCCGAACTTGCAAGGCACCGTGGGTATTGATCGTGCCTGCCGCTACCGTGTCGCCGAGCTGCTTGGCGACCGGCAGCGATTCACCGGTGAGCATCGCCTCATCGACCTCGCTCGCTCCGGCGATGACCACGCCATCGACCGGGATGCGCTCTCCCGGTCGAATCAATACCCGGTCGCCACTGCGAATCGAGCGAATCGGCACCAGCTTGCCCTCCCCTGCGCTGGGGTCGTCGGGATCTCCCGCCTCTAGGCGGGTGGCAACTTTGGGTTGCAGCTCCAGCAGGCGTTGCGTGGAGGCGAGCGCCCGCTTGCGCGAAATCGACTCCAGATAGCGCCCGACCAGAATGACAAACAGAAAATTGACAACGGTATCCCAGTAGACCTCGCCGATTCCGCTGACGGTGACGTAGAGGGAGTAGCCGTAGGTGATGCTCACCCCGATGGCAATCGGTAGATCCATGCTGGGGCGAAAATGGCGGAGTCCGTTCCAGGCCCCACGAAAGAAGGGAGCGCCGGAGTAGAGCAGGGTTGGCGTGGCGAGCGCCCAGCCGACCCAGTGCAGGAGGTTGCGAAACTCTCCCTCATTTGCGCCCGTATAGAGGGCGATGGAGATCCAAAGCAGGTTCATCATGGTGAACCCGGCGAATCCCATGCGATAGAGCAGGTCGCGGTTGTAGCGGTTGAGCGAACCTTCGACGCTATCGGGGTCGTAGGGGATGGCCTTGTAGCCGACGCTGCCGACCTTGGCGATAATCTGTGACAGCGCAATCTGCTCGTTACGCCAGCGAATGAGGAGTTTTTTGCCGGTGAGGTTGACCCGCGCCAGGGTGATTCCGGGAATCCCGCGCAGACTGCTCTCAATCAGCCAGACGCAGGCGGCGCAGTGAATCCCCTCAACCAGAAGATGAATCTCGCGCTCTTCGCCAAGGGTCTCTACAAACTCCTCCTGCACCTCGTCCAGGTCGTACAGCCGCAGATCGCTCGGTACTTCCGGTGGCGGTGCCAGCAGGGTACCCTCTGGAGTGCGTCGGTAAAAACCGTCTAACCCTGCTTGATAAATCGCCTGACACACCGAGCGGCAGCCGATACAGCAGAAGGTGCGTGACTCTCCACGCACCTCACCATCAATAGGGTCACCATCGGAGAGCGGCTGCCCGCAGTGAAAACATTCGCCCGAGCGGCCCTCTTTCGCCTCTGTTACATCTTGCATCAAAATCCTAAGTGGTTCCGT
>SLIM01000357.1 GCA_007135625.1 Gammaproteobacteria bacterium | reverse complement strand
CTCGCCCCTCGAATCTCCCCAATTTTGCCGTTTCCGTTACGCTTCGCTATACTTACCCCCCAGCAAATCCCCTGAAGGGGTCCGATCGACTGCCCTGGAGTACCCATGAAGTTCACTGTTTACAATGGCGACATCACCACCCTAGAGACCTCCTGCCTGATTCTCGGTCTCTTCAGCGATGCCCCTCTCCCACCTGCCGCAGCGGCGATTGACCAAGCTGGCCAAGGGGCGTTACAGGGCATCCTCGCGCGTGGCGACTTGCAGGGCAACGGCGGGCAGAGCCTGCTGCTCTACCAGCTCCCCGGCTGCCGCGCCGAGCGATTGCTGCTAGTCGGCTGCGGCAAGGCCGCAGAGTTCAACCGTCGCGCCCTGCACAAAGCCCTGACCACGGCGGCCAATGCGCTGGCCGAAAGCGCCGTCACCAACGCCCTCTGCACCCTGCCCGAGCTGCCGATAGATGGCATCCAGGAGAGCACCCGCATTCGCGACAGCGCGATCACCCTAGCCCACACCCTCTACCGCTTCAACCGCTGCAAAAGCAGCGACAAGCAGCGCCCGGAACCAAAACTTAGCGAGGTCACCCTCTACAGCGGTGTCAACAGCGACCTCAGCCAAGCGCAACGCGCCGCCACCCAAGGGGCCGCCATCGCCCACGGGGTACGGCTAGCACGCGACCTCGCCAACCTGCCGGGCAACCTCTGCACCCCCGCCTACCTCGCCGACAGCGCCCGCGAGCTACTGCACCACTCCGACCGGCTCCAGGTCAAGGTGCTGGAGCAGGAGGAGTTAGCACGCCTCGGCATGAACGCCCTGCTCTCAGTCGCCAAGGGGAGCCGTGAACCCCCGAAGCTGATTCTTCTGGAGTATCGCGGAAGCGAGCAGCAGCAAGATCCCATTGTTCTCGTCGGTAAGGGGCTGACCTTCGATGCCGGAGGCATCTCCCTCAAGCCAGCGGCAGAGATGGACGAGATGAAATATGACATGTGCGGCGCGGCCAGCGTTCTTGGAGCGCTACGCACCTGCCTGGAGCTACAGCTCCCGATTCACGTTATCGGCATGATTCCCGCCAGCGAAAACCTCCCCGATGGAGCCGCCAACAAGCCGGGCGACATCGTCACCAGCCTCTCCGGGCAGACCATCGAAATCCTCAATACCGATGCCGAAGGACGGCTGATTCTGTGCGACACCCTCAGCTACGCCGAGCGCTACTCCCCGGCGGCAGTCATTGATGTGGCCACCCTGACCGGAGCCTGCGCAGTCGCCCTCGGCCCCCACGCCGCCGGACTTTTCGGCAATAACGAGCCACTTATCCAAGAACTACTCGCCGCTAGCGAGGCGAGCAGTGACCGGATTTGGCAACTGCCGCTGTGGGAGGAGTATCAACCGCTACTGGATAGTAACTTTGCCGACATCGCCAACATCGGCGGCAAGTACGGCGGTGCCATTACAGCGGCCTGTTTTCTCTCCCGCTTCACCCAAAAGTATCCTTGGGCGCACCTCGACATTGCCGGAGTCGCCTGGCTACAGGGCAAGGAGAAGGGAGCCACCGGGCGACCGGTTGCGCTGCTCTCACAGCTCTTGATTGAGCGCAGTGGCCAAGGGCTATGAACAGGCTGTTCCGCTAGTGACCCAGGTTGACTTCTATGTTCTCGAACCGCAGGCGCAGGGCAACCGCTTCCTGCTCGCCTGCCGGATCACCGAAAAGGCGTGGCGCAGCGGTCATCGGGTCTACCTGCACACCCTCAACCAACACGAGTGCCAGCATCTCGACCGGCTGCTCTGGACTTTTCGCGAACTCTCCTTCATCCCCCACGCCCCGATCCACAGCAACCCGGATCTGCAACGCAACCCGGTACTCCTCGGCTGGGATGAGCAGATCGGCAGCGAACACGATGTACTGATCAACCTGCATCCACAGGTTCCTACCTTCTTTAGCCGCTTTGAACGGGTCGTCGAGCTGATCGATAACGAAGCCGAGGTGCGCACCGCCGGTCGCCAGCGCTACACCTTTTACAAAAGCCGGGGCTATCCCTTAAACACCCACAAGATCAATTTGTAGGAAGAATGAAGAAATCACACCCACCCGACAACGACTCCTCACGCATCGTCAAGATCGACAAGGATGGCATCCCGCTCTTGGAGGATATTGTGGAACCTGGAGGAGCAGCAGAAGAGCCTCCCCCGAGTGTCGCCGAGATTCGACGACTCGCCCGCACCATCGCTAGCGAAGCCGCCCACGAATTTGCCCGCGAACTGGAGCAGCGGCTGGTCACCGCACTCACCCCGCTGCTTGGTGAGCAGTCAAACAAGAAATAGGTTCGAGGTTCTTCGAGGTTCGAGGTTCGAGGTTCGAGGTTCGAGGTTCGAGGTTCGAGGTTCGAGGTTCGAGGTTCGAGGGGTTAGACCGCTTTCCCCTCCTTCCTACTCCCTACTCCCAGTCTCTCCCCGGTTCTCTCTCCCCTCTCCTCTTTTTTCTCTCCTCTCCCCCCTGCCCTCTTCCTCAATAGAGCGCCGCCCGCTGGCTGACCTCTTCCAATCGCCAAGGGGTGGGGTGGATTGTGGTCTCTAGCTGCTCCTGCTGCTCGTGCGGCAGGCGGTGCAGGAAGTTCAGGCCGGTGCGCTCTTCGATCTCACGAATAGAGACCAAAAATTGCGCCAGCGGCTCATCACCGCGCACCGTTTGCGGCACCAGAAAGGCGAGACTTTTGAGCGGGCGCTCCCCTTGGGGCGGGGCGACGAAAATCTTATAAAACGCCTCGGGAATCTCCACGCCGCTCTCCAGATACTTCGGTTCGGCGGAGAAGACCGGGCCGGTGGTCACCCACACCTCACCCTTGATCTGCACAAAGTGATCCATCGCCGACTGCTCAATCCGCTGCCACACGCGACGGTTGAGGTTAGGGGTCTGCGGCGAGATATTGGTCATCAGAAACGAGGCGAGCTGGGCATCACGCCCATGCACCCGAGCCATCGCATAGTTCGGCGCAAGGTGGCCGCGATCATAGCCGCTACCGGTGTAGTCGTCATGGCTCACCTGCCACCACGGCAACAGAATTCGCGCATCCTGGGTAAAGCGCGAAGGACGGCTCCCGGTCGGGCCGTGCGGAGTCGCCTCCAGCCGATAGCTGACCCACAGCGGATTGCGCCGCAGCCCGGAGTAGCCGACCATATACCCCTCATTGCGTAACACCCGGTGCCAAGTCTGCCAGTTATGCCACTGCTGCACCTGCGGCACCCCGGCGTAGGCATGACCCTCACGCCAATGGAGTTCCAGCGCGTAATACCCTCCCCCACCGCCGATCACTACCAGCAGTAGCAGCCAGCGGGTCGAGCGCGGCAGACGGCGCAACTGCTGGTAGTACCTGAGCCACTGCGCAGCCCCGCGTGGCGCTCGGCGGCGCAGCGCTCGCCCCGAGCGGGCCGATTCCCAAGGAAACCTCATCGACGTACTCTCCTATTTACCAATGCAGAAGCCTGCGAAGATCTCCCCCAGTAGATCATCCGCACTAAACTCTCCGGTAATCTCCCCAAGCGCCGCCTGGGCCAGCCGCAGCTCTTCCGCCAGCAGCTCCCCGGCACGCCGCTGCTGGAGCTGCTCCAGCCCCTGGCGCAGGTGGCACTCGCCGCGTGTCAGCGCATCAAGATGGCGACGGCGGGCGAGAAACTCCCCCTCCCCGCTCCCCTCTCCCACCGCCAGTTGGCGAATCTGCCCGCGCAGCAGATCCATGCCGCTCCCCTCGCGTGCCGAAATGCGCACCACCACGTCGCCCCCCGGTTGCTGCTCCACCGACGGCGGCGCACCGCTCAGGTCGATCTTATTGCGTACCACAATATGCGGCAGAGTCGCGGGCAGCTCGGGGGGCAGCGTTGACCACGCCGGCTGCGCATCATCGCCATCCTCGACCAGCCACAGGAGCAGATCGGCCCGCGCCAACTCGCTACGAGCGCGGCGCATCCCCTCCTGCTCAATCGGATCCTCACTCAGGCGCAGCCCGGCGGTATCGACCAAATGCACCGGAATACCATCAATTTGAATCCGCTCACGCAACAGGTCGCGAGTCGTACCTGGAGTAGCGCTGACAATCGCCGAAGCGTAGCCCGCCAGCGCATTGAGCAGGCTCGACTTCCCGACATTGGGAGCGCCCGCAATCACCAGCAGAATGCCATCCCGCAGCAACCGCCCACTGCGCGCGCTCGCGAGGGTTGCGGCGAGCTGTTGCAGCAGCCGCTGCAAACCCGCCACCAGCCTCTCCTCGGCGAGCAGCTCCAGCTCCTCCTCGGGAAAATCAATCGCCGCCTCCACCTCCATGCGCAGCCCGATCAGCGTCTCGACCAGACTGTGAATCCGCTCCGAAAAGGCCCCCTCCAGCGAGCGCACCGCTAGCCGCGCCGCCGCCGCACTCCCCGCCGCAATCAGATCAGCCACCGCCTCCGCCTGCGTCAGATCGATACGGCCATTGAGAAAAGCCCGCTGGCTAAACTCTCCGGGGTGGGCGATACGCGCCCCACACGCCACCACCCGCTGCAACAGCAGATCCAGCACCACCACCCCGCCATGCCCCTGCAACTCCAGCACCTCCTCACCGGTAAAGGAGTGCGGCTTGGGAAAGTAGAGGGCGATCCCATGGTCGATCACCGCCCCGGCAACATCCCGAAAACGGCGCAACGCCGCCTGGCGCGGCGGCGGCAGCCCGCCGATCACCGCCTCGGCAATCGCCGCAACCGCCGGCCCGGAGATACGCACAATCCCCACCCCCCCACGACCGGGCGGGGTGGCAATGGCGGCGATGGTATCGTGTAGCATCCGACGACCCGCCTACACCTTCTCGCCCGCCTCGACCTTCCGCGTGATATACCACTGCTGGGCAATAGATAACAGGTTATTGACCACCCAGTAGAGGACTAACCCAGCGGGAAAGAAGGCGAAGAAAAAGGTGAAGACAAAGGGCAACGCCATCAGAATTTTCGCCTGCATCGGATCGGGCGGTGCCGGGTTGAGTTTCTGCTGCACATACATCGAAACCCCCATAATCAACGGCAAGATAAAGTAGGGGTCGCGAATCGACAGATCTTGAATCCAGAGAATAAAGGGAGCCTGCCGCATCTCCACACTCTCCAGCAGTACCCAGTAGAGCGCAATAAATACCGGAATCTGCACCAAAATCGGCAGACATCCCCCGAGCGGATTGATCTTCTCGGTTTTATAGATCTCCATCATCGCCTGATTCATCCGCTGCTTGTCATCGCCGTAGCGATCCTTGAGCGCCTGAATCCTCGGGGCCAGCTTGCGCAGCCCGGCCATCGACTTATAGCTAGTCTCCGAGAGCTTGTAAAAAGCGGCTTTAATCAGAATCGTCAGAAGAATAATCGACCATCCCCAGTTGCCGACCAGCCCGTAAATCCAGCTTAACAACCAGAAAATCGGCTGGGCGAGAATCGTCAACATCCCGTAATCGACCGCCAGATGAAGACCGGGGGCCACCTGCTTGAGATACTCCTGCAACTTAGGACCGGCGAGAAAACCACTTTCGAAGGTATGACTAGCACCCGGCTCCAGCTCCACCAGCGGAGTATAAGCTCCGATAAGATACCGTTCATCGCTTAAAATCTTACTATAGAAGCGGTTCGTCTGCCCCTCCGGCGGCACCCATGCCCCCAGAAAATAGTGCTGAATCATCGCAATCCAGCCACCTTGCACATCCCGCTCCAGGTCGCGATCCCGCATATCCCGAAAAGAATACTTGGTATACTTCTCCTCCGCACTGTAGTAGACACCACCCGTGTAGGTATAGATAAAGGCACTCTGCATACTGGAGTCGAGATCGGTACGGATCAACTGGCGATATTCGCGCCCCGCCCAAGGCTGGTCGCCCAAGTTCTCGACCGTGTGCTGCACCTGAATCAGATACTCCCCTCGGGTAAAGAGAAAGCGCTTGGTTACCCGCACCCCCTCCTCTTCCCAGACCATCTCCACGCTAAGCTGCTCCTGCCCCGGTTCCATGCGGTACTCGCTCTGGGGAGCGTGGTAGATCGTCTCATGGGTCGGTGCCGCCGCCGCTGAGAGCAATCCCGATTGAGCGACAAACAGGTTGGGACGGGTCGGACTCATCAGCCGGAACTTGTTATCAGGCTCGGTCACTCGCACCGGATAGTCGTTCAAATAGAGCGAGGCGACGGTACCGCCACGGGTGTCGATCTCCATGCGGTGGAGATCGGTCTCGATCCGAATGCGTTGGGCGGCGACTCGCTCGGCCTCTGGCGGCTGGGGTAGCGAGGCATCGAGATCCGTTGTCCCGCGCACCGTTGGCAGCGCCTCATCGGGTGGCACTTGACCGGGGACTCTTGCCTCCTGCTGGGCAATCTCGGTGGTGGCCGGTTGCGATTGGGGGCCGTAGTCTCGTTGCCACGCCTGCCAGAGTAACAGACCGAGAAAAACGAGGGTGAAAACCAGAATCAGACGGTAGTTATCCATGGTAAACCTGGAGTCGAGACGAAGTTTGCGGGGATTTCAGAGGCGGAAGCCCTAGCAGATACCTCGTAAATAACGGGATATAGAGCGCCGATGCCCTCTATGGAAGATTGATGGTCGAGTCTCTTGGGCCATCGAGCAGTGGGTTGAAGTTCCTTGCTGCGCAAGCTACACCCCAGCAGGGGGAGTATTCGCTGCCTCGCGGCAAGGTGGTGGCGAGCAGCGTTGTCGGCTTCGCTCCCACAGACGTTGTAGCGAATCGTGCAGCAACTGACGGCGTTTTGGATCGATCCCGCGCCGCGCCAGCACCACCAGATCCCTGCCCTGCAACGCCTCGCTACGCTGCCGAAAGCTCTCGCGCACGATACGCTTGACCAGGTTGCGATCCACCGACCGACGCAACGCCTTTTTAGAGATCGCCAGCCCCAGACGCGGATAGCCTAGCGCATTGGGACGACACAGAATCGTAAAAGAAGCATCCGACACCGCTGTAGCATCACCGAACACCCGGCTAAAGTCACTGCGACTAAGCAGCCGGGCGCTCTTCGGAAACCCCTTGTCAGGCGAAAGCAAGACTCCGAATCAGTAGTGCTTGGGAGTCAACACCGCACGCCCCTTGGCGCGGCGACGGGCGATCACTTTGCGACCATTGCGGTCGGCCATGCGGGCGCGAAAGCCATGGGTTCTTGCACGCTTCAGATTGCTGGGTTGAAAGGTTCTTTTCATCGTTAAATACCTTGTAAGAAGATGGATAATAGCCCTATTGCACAGACCGCAGGGAGACGGAAAAACGGCGACACCTACCCCAGACCGACACCACGCACCCGTAGCAGATCGATCAGGGCAGTAAAAAGGGGCGAAGCATACTGGTCATCGCCCAAGATGTCAAACACACATAGCATAAGCAATAACCAAAAGAGCGCCGCATAAACCACCACCTCGACGATAATAGACTATAGTGAATGGAGAGCCATAGCCCCCTCGACAGGTGATGATCATGAGACAATTAAACAATTTTTTACTACCTTTTCTGCTGCGCAGTGCGCTACAAGCGACTCTTGCCCGAAGTGATCCCTTGCTACATCTCTTGCTTGTTTGCGAGCAAGAGTAGCGGGAGGCCTGCATGTCACACCCCACCGCCGACTGGCGCCACTCGCTGCGCTTTAAACTCCTTTTTATCGCAATCATCGTACAGTTGGTGATGCTGATACTGCTGCTGGGCAATAGCTTCCGACTGCTCAATGGGGCGCTGGAGACGCAGACCCAGGCGCGACTGGAGGCACTCACTCCGCTGCTCAACGCCTCGCTAGCGGGGCGTATGTTTCAGCGTGATCAGGCTGAGATGGAGTCGATTTTGAATGATCTGGTGCGGCAGCAAGATGCCGATCTGGCCTATATTATCTTACTCGACGAGCAGCGGCGGGTGGTAGCCGCCGCCCCCGAAGAGGTGACTACCGCGCTGTCGCCGGTGGATCCACCGACCCTTAATCCGATTAGGGGAAAGGTTTTGAGTCGCGAGATTCCGCTCTCCGTTGCCGGAATGGAGGTCGGTGCAGCGTGGATCGGTCTCTCGTTACACACCATGATCCAGACCCGCAACCAACTGATCTGGCAGGGACTTGCCATCGCCACCGGGGTGATGCTGCTAAGTCTCCTGCTGCTGCTCGCTATCGGCCACCTAATCACCCACCATATCGCGACCCTGCTCACAGCTACCCGCAGGGTCGCCGAGGGGGACTTTCGCTCGCGTATTGCGCTGCGCAAGCGAGATGAGCTCGGGCAGTTAGCGGAGCAGTTACCGCCGCTGCTGGTCGCTCTGAAACAGCGGCTACACGAGGAGGTGCGAGCGGAGGTTATCGCGAGCGACGAATGGAGTACAGAGCAGCAGCAGGTGCTGGCCGAGCT
>SLIM01000258.1 GCA_007135625.1 Gammaproteobacteria bacterium | reverse complement strand
GAGCGACTGCTCGCGCTGCTAGAGCGCCATCTGCCGCTCCATTGGCAGAGTGCAGCAGCCTCTCCCGCACCGCCTCCTAACCAGCCAGCGGGGCCAACCGATCTCGCGCAACGACTCGCCGCGCAACCCGAGCCTTTGCGCCAGGCACTGCGCCAGGCAATCGCTTTGGGGCGCACTTCAGAACTGACGCAAGTGCTCGCCCGTATCGGCGAGGAGGATCAGCAGCTCGCCGATGCGCTTACGCCACTGCTCGATAATTTTGAGTATCAGCGAGTGTTGGATCTTTTGGGGGAGTTGTGACCGACGTTCCGCCCCTTGCCCTTATAACCCGCTGATCCGAATCGCCGCTACCGGCTAAAGCCTCAATTGCCAGAGAAATAAAAGCCCTTAATCACCACTCCAAAAGAACCCCATAGCAGGAGGTCTCCCACAGCTCTATACGATGCAGTTGTGGCAGTGCAGGGGCGAGGCGCTGGCGCAGCCAATCGGCGAGGTGGGGGGTGTCGGCCTGTGGGAGTTGAGGAAGCTGGTCAAGGCGGTGGTGGTCGATCTGCTGATAAAGTGGCTGAAAAAGGCGTTTTACATCGCCATAATCGACCGTCCAGCCGAGCAATTCATCCAGCGGCGAGGTGAGGTGGAGGCGGATGCGGTAACTGTGGCCGTGCAGCCCTAGCCCCTGTTGCGGGAGGGCGAGGGCGCTTTCAAAAGTGCGCTCTTTCCAGATGCGAAAATGTTCGCCGTCGTAGTCGCAACCGGCGGTGGCGGTTTCGCGCACGCTGACCCGGCTGAGGGCGGGGAGTTGCGGGCGCAGTTGCTGCCAGAGCCAGTGGCTGAGGAGTTCGCTGGTGGGGTTGGTAAGCCCCGCTAGCTGGTTGAGGCAGGTGTGGTGGAGACGGGCGTGGAGGGTGCTCCAGTGGCGATCTAGGGCGGCGGCGGCGAGGGCGTGGGGGTCGTCGTTGCTAAGACGTAGGTAGAGCGTGACACCGAAACTGTGGCCGTGCATCCGTCCGCAGGGGTGGTCGGGGGGGACGTTGGGGAGGCGGTGGGCAGCCTCGAAGCGGTAGCGGTGCCAGGCGTGGCGGGAGCCGTCTGCCCACTGTTCAACCCCTTGGTCGGGGGCGCTGCGGAGGCGCAGTTGGGCCGCTGCCGGGGGGGGGAGGGTGCTGCTGAGGTGGCGTAACAGTGCGCCGTCGCTGGGTATTGCGAGGTGCTGGTTGAGTTCGCTGTAGTTAAGCGGTGCGACCGCTGTAGCAAGGTGTTGGGCCAGGCGCTCTGCCTCCCAGGTGCCGTGCTGCTGGAGGGTGAGCTGAAAGCTGTGGCCGTGGAGACCGGCGGCGGGATGGCCGGGGGGGAGGATCTCAATACGCCGTGCTGCTTCAAAGGAGGCGCGGCCAAGGGCGAAGAGTTGGCTGTTGGAGTGGCTCATGGGGCGCTGCGTAGGGTAGTGAGGAGCGGTTGCGCCGCTTCGGGGATACGGGTGAAGCGGATGCGGTTGCTCTCCCTTTTTAATGCCGATGAGAAAGTCATTTTAATGGTGCGTGTCCTGTGCTGTTGATCGGTTTTAACGGAATGAGGTGGCGAAACATTGTTCTAGTGCTTGGAAGATGGAATTAGATGCTCCAGAAATATTGTCAATGATTTCGCTTTGGTCACTTTCAACTTGATGGTTAGACCGATCAAAATTATACAAAGTAATCGCTTGCCGGAACGAAATGAAGGCTCTTTTTAACGTCAGTTCATCCTTCGTTGCCCTGGAAATAAGCTCAATACGAGAGTCAATTCTGTCGATCTCTACCATAAGCTCTTTGGCAGTTGATTCGGAGTATTTTGCTGTATGGAACTGGATTGCACTCTTCTCCGTGTCAAGTATATATTTTTCGACAGTATCTATGGCAGTACGCAACTCTTTGCGGGTTTCTCGTTGATTGTTTTGGTGGTTGATGACAATCCACCCGCCAATGACGATCAGCCATGATACGGCTTGTCCAAGCCAGTTGAGCCAGTTGCAGTCACTCATCTGGTTTTGACTCTTTAATGTAATCTGTAATCTCTATAATAAGGCTTTCTTTTTGAGACACAAATTCTAGCGAGTTCAATACGAAGTTTTTTTCGAATCCAGCTCGGACTAAGCCGCCAAATGCCTCTTCCAGAAAGGAGGAGCCATATCCTCGTACTCCGTCGAGATGTATTCTTAGTTGTATTTTTTCTTTCAGGGATGGTTCGAGGAATTTTTTTCGAAATTCCTCCCCATTGTAAGGCCCATCAGTTTGGTATCGACCAGCAGGGTATTTACCAAACTCAGTCGCTATTTTTATTTCTCTTTTGGTTTCTTTCATGACTAGTCACTCTATGGGTTGCCGAATCGGAAGCGACCACGAAATCATGGTGCCATTGATGGATGTCTTGTAGTCAAATTTCAATGGTTTCCCATTTTTGATCGAATAGCGACCACAATTGCTGCACAGAGACATGCTACCGTTTCTTGTGTTTTCAACTACACTTGCAAGCTGCTTTAGTCCCTTTCCGCGATGCTCTTTTCCTGTTCTTGATTTGCTGCTTGTTACGGCCTCTTCTATGACTGCGCTATCTAATGGTGCGCCACCTAGCTTCTCAATGATACGTCGCCAAAGTCCAGGTTGGGTGCTTGGAAGAGACCCAGGGATTCCCATGCCGAGATCACAAAAAACGACATAAAGGATTTGGTCTTTTTCTTGTGAGAACATCCACCATTCATTATCATTCGATGATGTGGTTTCTATATCGTAGGCGTGTTGTCGAGTATTTGTCATCGCTTCGGTAAGACCAACATAAAACCGCTCCTTTAATGCTTCGGTAATCACCCCGTCATAATGCCCAAGTATCTCTTCGTATTTTTCACCTAAAGCACCAGCGCCTTGGGCATATCTCCAGTGAATGACATCTTTATGATCCGGTTGAATGTGCTGAAACTTGCCGAATTTCTCAAGAACCCCTATTTGCTTTAATACCTGGGATACCTTTCTGTTTTGTGGTAACTTGCATCTTACCTTAGTTGATTCTGGTTTGTTGTTAAAAATGCGGCAGATATGGGCTCTGAAAAGGAGTGTTCCGTCGGCAACCATGTTTTCTGTTCTTGAAAAATCCACCAATACTCTTTTTCCGGGCTGTGAACTTACCTCAGAGAGTGTTTTAATGAAACGGAGGAGTTCCATGCGTGCGATCTCATCCATGAGCGAAAACTCTGTGGGGGCACTGCAAGTATAGTCCCAATATTTGGTTTTCTTTGTGCGTGATTTTTTTCTTGCACGCATCTTTTTTCTTGCTATTTTTGCTTTTCGGCGAATTTTTTTAGCAATAACACAGCGCTGATATAAGCACTTTATTTTTGTGAGCTTTTTCATGCGTGGTAATCAGGTCGGTTCGTCATTCGGCACGCTGTTAGGGGGGGCAAACTCAGGGTGCCTTGATCGGCGGCGATGTTGGAGTGGCTCATGGGGCGCTGCGTAGGGTAGTGAGGAGCGGTTGCGCCGCTTCGGGGATACGGGTGAAGCGGATGCGGTTACCTTGTGGGGTGATGGCGCGGGTTTTGGCGTAGAGTTCTAGCCCGACCGCCTGGGGGTGGTCGAGCTGGAGTTTTATGTTCGTTAGTGGCGGTAGTGCTGGGGTGAGGGCGATTTCGGCCTCCACTTCGCCGAGTGCGAGCAGCTCTCCCGGTTGGCTGGGGGCGGAGGCATCGCTGCCGCTAAGGGCGGTGCAGTGGAGCGAAAGCGGGGGGGTGAGCGGGGTGAGCGGGTGTTGTGTATGCGGGAGGTGCAGTGGCGGCTCTCCGGCGATCCCTAAGGCTTCAATGAGGGTGAGGTGGCCTTTCACTCCCTTGGCTTCTACTTGGCTGATTTCACCGCAAAGCAGATCCTCCCCGACGGCTGCGGCAACCTTTTCGCTAACCAGAATCTGGCCGCCGACGGTGAAGCTCTCAATTCGGGCGGTGAGGTTGACATCACTGCCAACCGCGCCGAACTTAGCGCGCCGGGTGGAGCCGAGGTTGCCGATGATCACCTCGCCGCTGTTCAGCCCGATCCCCATCTGTAGCGACGGCAGCCCAAGTTCGCGGAGTTCGTGGTTGAGCGGCTCCATCGCAAGCTGCATCTCCAGGGCGCAGCGAAGGGCGCGGTGGGCGTGGTCTTCCATGCGTAGCGGTGCGCCAAACATGACAAATAGCCCGTCGCCGATAATTTCGTTAATGGTGCCGCCGTGGCGCTGGCAGATGGTGAACATCGGTTCAAAATAGTGGTTGAGCATCTGCACCACCTGTTCGGGTGGGTGGGCCTCAGAGAGGGCGGTGAAGCCGCGCAGGTCGCTCATCATAATGGTAATGGTGCGCCGTTCGCCGCCGAGTTCGAGTCCGCCGGGACTCTCTAGCAGGGTGCGCATGACCTCTTCATTTTGGTAGCGTCCGAAGATATCTTTGATCCGTTCGCGGTCGCGCAGCCCTTGAATCATCTCGTTAATCCGCTTGCCGAGTCGTCCGATTTCGTCGCCGCGCCGTAGGTCGGGGACGCTGCTGTCGAGTCGCCCTTCGCCGACGGCCATGGCGGCGCGTTCTATCAGGACGACCGGTGTGCTGATGCGCCGTGCGAGTAACCAGGCACCGACTGCGGCGAGTAGGAGTGCGAAGGCGATCCAGGTGAGCAGGCGGTCGCGCATCTGGCGTACCGGGAGGTAGGCGGCGTAGCCGTCGCGCTCGACGACGACCGTCCAGGGGAGTTGGTGGGGGAGGGCGTAGCCGCCGAGGAGTGAGTGCCCTGCGGTGGTGGTGAAGGGCATCACGCCAATGCGGGCGCTGCTGCCGTGGCGGATTTCGCGCAGATGGTGGATGAAGTCGTTGGTTTCGAGGATCTCGGAGTTGCCGCCGAGGAGGGGTTCTCCCTCGGCATTGAGTAGCAGGATTTTGCCGTGGTGGTTGAAGGGGTGCTGCGCTAGCCAGGTGTGTAGGCGGCGGAGGTCTATGCGGGCGCTGAGTAGGGTGGGTTCACTGCTCCCCGGCAGGTCGACCGGGAGCATGAGGTGGAGCAGGTCGAGTGCTGGTGTGGGGATGTGGGTCACTTTGCCGTGCTGTGCGCTGCTGTGCAGTTGGGCGTGGGGAACGTGTAGCAGGTGACGCGCACTCGCTCCCTGTTGGGCGATGCGTTCGGCGATTTGGTCTTGGACGATGAGTACCGGGTCGGCGAGGTTGTCGCTGGAGATCTGGAGGGCGACGAGGTCGGGTAGGGCGCTGACGCGGGTTAACAGGGCGAGTTTGGCTGATGCGGTGAGGTCGGGACTCGCAAGGGTGCGGGCCGCGAGGTCGAGCGGGGCGAGCCATTGGTCTTGAAAGAGACTGTCGATGCGCTCTGCGATCTGTTCGGCGGTGACTAGGAGTTCGTCATTGACGGCGCTCTTTAGCTCCGCCTCGGTGGCGCGGAGTGAGATGCCGCCGACCATGGCGATGGGTAGGGTCGCGAGGAGGGCGGAGAAGAGCAGGAGCTTGGGAAAGAGGTTGATGCGCATTACCGGTAGGGTTGTCGTGTCGGGTGGTGGTGTGGGGCGACCAAGGGCAGAGTGTTTGCCGTTAGGATACCACACGTGGCATGGTTCGTTCTAACGCTAGAGTCGGGGGGGGATGCGGTGCGGCGTGTCGCTGGGTAAGCGTCCATGCCGTGTGTTGATATTGGCCGGCCACGAGAAGGTTTTCGCTCGCTGTTGCTAACCGCTGGAGTGGAGAAAGATTTTTGACTTTTTCACCGAACCTGTGGATAACTCGGTGCAAAAGTCTCTGGAAAACCGCTACCAGCCGCGCCACTACTTGCTTCGTGAACCGCTGTAGAAAAATTGTACAGATGGCTAAGTTCAATAAATACAGTTGGTTACAAAACAACCTCATAAGCCGACAAAGGGACTTGACAACAGCCGCTGTACTCTTTTCATGCGGTGTATAACTTGAGCTGAAAAACCTATAAAAACACGCATAAATAGAGGGGGGAACGCTCTTTATTATCTAAAGACACGCATTACCAAGGTTCACTTTCGGCGGGGTAGCGACCGCTATAGTGACGTTGGTATTGCAGTTGCAGTTTGCGGCGGAGCAGGCCGGCGGGGTCGTCGGGGACGCGGCGTAGCAACTGTTCGATGGTGAGTTCCTCTTCGCGTTGGCGGTCGTCGTTCGGGTGTGGGTCGGTCGGGGTGGCGGACTCCTCCTCTGCGTCGCTCGGTTGCGGCTGTTCGGCCTCTTGCTCTTGCTCTTGCTCCCGTTGCGCTGCGGAGTCGCCCTGCTCGGGGGTCTCGGGGAAGGGTTCCTCTTCGGTACTTGGGGTGGTTTCGTCGAGCGGTTCGGGGTGCTCTTCCGCCTGCTGGGGGGATGACGCGGTTTCAGGGGACTGCTCGCCCTCTGCGGCGGGCGGCGGTTCGCTGCCGTTTTCGCTAGGATCGTTCTGCTCGCCCTCTTGCTCTTGCTCTTGCTCGCCCCCCTGCTCTTGTTCTTGTTCCCCCTCCTGCCGCTGCTCTTGCTCTCCCTCCTGCCCCTCTGGGTCTTGGTCTGCGGAACTCTCCGGCTCGGGCTGCTGTGCTTGCAGCAGCTCTTCGATCAGCTCCAGGTTGTGGCGGGCGGCGTGGTGTTCGGGGTCGTGCTGGAGGGCCTGCTGGTAGGCATCGAGGGCGGCTGGTAGCTGGTTGCTGCGGGCGAGGGCGTTGCCTCGGTTGTAGTGGGCGCGGGCGCTGTCGATTCCCTCTAGGGCGGCGATGGCGGCGGGGTAGTCGCCGCTGCGGTAGTGGGCGGCGGCACGCCATTCGCGATCACGAAAAGTAGCGGCGGCGTGCGGGTAGTCGCCGTCGCGAAAGGCGCGGGCGGCCTGCTGATCGGGGGTGAGCAGCGGGCTGGCGTGGGGAGGCGGGGCGAGTGGCAGCAGCAGCAACAGCGGGAGCAGCAGTAGGCCGCGCCGAAAGGCGAGGGCGCAGAGCGGCAGGATCAGCAGCAGCAGCCAGGGGCCTTGCTCGCGCCAGCGGTCGCTGCTGAGTCCGGCGACCTGTTGCGGTGCTGCGCTGCTGCGCGGGGTGAGTCCGGCGAGCAGGTGGTTGAGGTCACTGTCGTCGTCGCTAATGCGGTGGTAGCGTCCGCCGCTCTGTTCGCTCCATTGGCGGGTGGCCGCTTCGTTGAGGTGGGGGATGACGATCTCGCCTTGGGCGTTGGTGAGAAATCTCCCCTGCTCGGTGGGGATGGGTGCGCCGTCGGGGGTGGCGACGGCGAGGACGCTGATCCGTAGCCCGGGGGGGAGGTTTTCGAGATGGCGTGGGTCGAGGTGGTCGCTAATCAAGAGGAGGTCGCCGATGGCCATGCCGGCCTGCTGAAACAGTTCGACAGCCTTGTGGGCGGCGCGGTCGGGGCGGCTTCCCTGGCGCGGCATGATGTCGCTGCTCAAGGCGCTGATCTGGGCGGTGAGGGTGGCGCTGTCGTCGCTAAAGGGGGCGATGACGTAGGGGTGGGCGGCGTAGACCAGGAGTGCGGTCTGCCCCTCGTGGCGCTGTTGCAGCAGGTCGATGAGCTTGAGGCGGGCGCGACTGAGGCGGGAGGGGGTGAGGTCGTTGGCATCCATGGAGCGGGAGAGGTCGAGGGCGATGACCAGCGGGGCTTGGTCGCGGTAGAGCGGCTGCGGGAGCTGCTCCCAGGCGGGACCGGCGAGGGCGAGGATGGCGAGCAGGCCGACGCTGGCGATGGCGATGAGGGCGCGGGGGGAGCGGCGGCGTGCGGGGGTGGAGAGCAGGTAGGGGAGCAGGCGGGAGTCGATCACGCTGCGCCAGTTGCCGCCGTGCTGCTGCTGGCGTGCCAACCAGAAGAGCAGCAGCGCGAGGGGGAGGAGGGCGAGCAGCCACCAGGGGCGGAGTAGGTGCAGTTGGCTGAGTTCGGGGAGAAGCGGGTACATTAGCGGGACTCCCGTAGCGGTCGCCACAGCAGTAGCAGGGTGGCGAGCAGCAGTGCTGCGGCCAGCGGCCAGGGGTAGAGGCTGACTTGGGGGCGGTAGTGGTGACGCGCCCGCTCAATCGGTTCGAGCTGGTCGAGCTGCTGGTGAATCTGCGCCAGTTCGGCGCTGTCGCGGGCGCGAAAGTAGCGTCCACCGGTCCGTTCGGCGACGCGCTGCATCATCGCTTCGTCCAGCTCTTGTGAGGGGTTGATAACACGGCGACCGAGCGGGGTATTGACCACCATCCGCTCGGCACCCATGCCGATGGTGTGAATGCGCAGGCCGACGTGGGCAGCCAGCTCGGCGGCTTGTAGCGGTTCGAGTTCGCCGGAGTTATTGGCCCCGTCGGTGAGCAGAATCAACACCCGCTCGCTCCCCTGCTCTTCGCGCATCCGCTTGACCGCCAGGCCGATGGCATCGCCAATCGCGGTGCG
>SLIM01000014.1 GCA_007135625.1 Gammaproteobacteria bacterium | reverse complement strand
GTTTCTGATATGCGCTCTCTCGCCGTGATGCGTGAGACCGGCTGCCCGGTGGTGTTTGATGCTACCCATTCGGTGCAGCTCCCCGGCGGTCAAGGGAGCTGCTCTGGCGGGCAGCGGGAGTTTGTCCCGGTTCTCGCCCGCGCCGCTGTTGCGGTGGGGGTCGCTGGACTCTTTATGGAGACCCATCCCAATCCGGAGCAGGCTCTTAGCGACGGCCCCAACTCCTGGCCGACCGCAGCGATGCGCCCGCTGCTGGAGGAGTTGATGGCGATTGACCGGGTGGTCAAGGGGCGAAGTGCAAGGGAGTGTAGCTGAGGGCGGAAGAGGGCGGGCGGAGGAGCATGGACGTAAAATAATTTGCTATTTTGCATAAAATGCGCAAAATAGTCATTTATTGTTTTACTATGGAGGTGTACGATGCTTGTTGAGTTCAGAGTGGAGAACTTTCGTTCCCTGCGTGAAGAGCAGGTTTTCAGCCTCGTCGCCTCTAAGGACAAGACACTGCAAGATACGCACACGGTGAGTACGGGGCTTAAGGCGGCTCCCAGTCTGCTGCGCAGTGCCGCCCTCTACGGTGCGAATGCCAGCGGTAAGTCCAACCTGATTAAGGCGCTGCAATACATGCGTGGCGTTGTTGCCGAGTCGGCGACCGCCATCCAGCCCGGTCAGACCTTTGCCGTGCAGCCGTTCCGACTCGGCACAGCGTCGGCCAAAAAGCCCACCGCCTTTGAAGTGACCTTCCTGATCGACGGTGTCCGTTATCAGTACGGTTTTGCGATGACACCTCAGCGCATCGTCGGCGAGCATTTGCTGGTCTACAAGGCCTTCAAGCCCCAGCGCTGGTACGAGCGTCGCTACGATGCCGAGACGGGCAAAGATCGGTATGCCTTTGGCCCTGGACTCAAAGGACCGAAGAACCTTTGGGAGGGAGCGACACGTCCGAACGCCTTGTTCCTGTCGATGGCCGCCCAGCTCAATAGCGATGCGCTACGACCGCTTTTCGACTGGTTCATCAATGGTTTGGTGATCTTCAACGAACAGGCGCAGCTCAGCCCGCAGGTGTCCATCCAGATGCTGCAACAAGCCGAAGGGCGGCGGCAGATCTGTGACTTCTTGTCGGCAGCCGATATCAGCATTGCAGACATCGAAATAGTCACCCGCAAAGTACCCGGCCAGGCTGTGCATTTTGATCTCGTTGCCGGCAAGACCGAGGTGCGCAACGAGGAGGTTGAGGAGCACCAACTGCGTTTCTCCCATGTGACTGAGCAGGGGCGAGCCGTTTTTGATCTGATGGAGGAGTCCAATGGCACGCGAAACCTGCTATTTCTCGCCGGGCCGGTGTTGGAGATCCTGCGCAAGGGGCTGACGCTGGTGATCGACGAGTTGGACACCAGTCTACACACCCTGTTGGTGCGTGAACTCGTGCGGCTGTTTCACCGTCCCGAAATCAACACCTGTGGCGCACAACTGATCTTCACCACCCACGACACATCGTTGCTGGATGCCCCGGATCTCTTTCGCCGCGACCAGATCTGGTTCGTCGAGAAAGATCAAGACCAAGCCTCCGAGTTGATCAGTCTGTCGGAGTTCAGCCCGCGCAAAAATGAAGCCCTTGAGCGCGGCTATTTGATGGGTCGCTATGGTGGAATCCCCTTTCTCAACCACGCGCTGGAGGTGCATCACTGATGGCAAACAAAGATGCCCCGCAAGAGCGCCAACGCCGGCAGCTCGAACGCAAACGGGGGCGACGTGCTAGTTATGACCGCATCCTGATCGTCTCCGAAGGCAGCAAAACTGAACCCAACTACTTCGGGGAGATTCGACAGGCCTACCGGATACATACGGCCAACGTCGTAGTTCGTCCCAGTGAGCTTGGCACCGCACCCATCCAAGTTGTTCAGTACGCCGAGGCGCTGTTTGCATCTGGCGACAAGCACAAAAACATCCAGCGGCGTGCCTTTGAGCAAGTATACGCTGTTTTTGATCGTGACGATCACGGCAGCTACTTCGAGGCCTTGGAGCGGGCGGAGTCGCTCGACAACAAGCTGAAAAACGACAACAAGCAATTCGTCCGTTTTCGGGCGATTGCATCCGTGCCAAGCTTCGAGCTTTGGCTACTGCTGCACTACGAGGAGATCCAGGCACCGATCCATTGCGATGAGGTTATGCGCCGCCTAAAAAACCATATTTCAAACTACAAAAAAGGGGCGACGTGTACCTTCAGCATCACTCGTGAGCGGTTGCCCGAGGCCACGCGGCGTGCTCAGGCCCTGGCCACCCAGTTCAACGCACGGACGGCACCGGAACCCTTCACCGCGATTGTTGAGCTGGTGGAGTTGCTGACCCATCTTCGCATGGAAAAATAAAGGGAAAAAGAACCCAACTGGCCAACTAGCCAACTAGCCCGGACGACGTGCATTACTCCTTCGCTTGCCCTATAGTATGCGTCTGAAGAGACAAGAGCGAAGAGGCAACCACCGCACAAGTCACACTGCCACTACGCTTCCCCCTGCCCGCTGTCCTCTGCAACACGGAGAAAAGAGATGAAAAATGCACGGCGACCTCTCTTATGGGTACTACTCGCCACCCCCCTGCTCCTCGGCGGCTGCGCCACTCACGACCCCAACCGCGCCGCCAAGACCGGGGCAGCGATTGGGGCCATTGCCGGAGCGGTCACCGGCCATCAGCTCGACCGCAGCTCCGGGCGCTACGTCGGTGCCGTAGTCGGTGCCATGACCGGGGCAGCGGTCGGCAACTACATGGACAAACAGCAGCAGGCCTTCAACCAGGCACTTGCCGAAGAGCAGCGGCGCAACCAGATGCAGGTCGAGCGCCTCGCCGACGATACCCTGCGCCTCAGCCTAGATAGCGAGGTCTCCTTCGACTTCGACCGCCACACCATAAAACCCGCCTTTCACAACAGCCTCGACCGCCTCGCCGAGGTGTTAGTGCGCTATGATCGCACCATCGTCCACATCGTCGGCCACACCGACAGCATCGGCAGCGAGGCCTACAACCAGCGCCTCTCCGAACAGCGGGCGCTGCGTGTGCGTGACTATCTATGGCGACAA
Organism: Gammaproteobacteria bacterium; assembly: GCA_007135625.1. Lineage (GTDB taxonomy): Bacteria > Pseudomonadota > Gammaproteobacteria > Chromatiales > Chromatiaceae > SLIM01. Next base: position 5,355 of record SLIM01000014.1, on the reverse strand, counting down.
GGGGTTGATCCCGAGCGAATGGTCGCCGAGGGGCGCGGGGAGCTGGAGCCACGCGACACCAACGCCACCGAAGCGGGACGCCAACTCAACCGACGGGTTGAGATCTACGTCAAACCGATTATCGAAGGGCGCGAGCGCGAGGCCTATCAGTCGCCGCGTTACCGCTAAGATAACCACCGCAAGAAACGGTTCAACAACAAAGTGAACACTTCTCTCTGTGAGAATCCCCATGCAGGCACAGAATCTACCAGAGGTTTTGCCATGATGGTTCTCTTTGTTATTGATAAACCATTCCTAATCTAATCGTCGAATAAGCAAAACAATTATTACCCCTAAAGGAGGATTCCAATCATGGCCGTAACCGATGCCTTTGGCCGTCCCATCAGCTACCTACGCCTCTCCGTCACCGACCGCTGCGACCTGCGCTGCTTCTACTGCCTACCGCGAGACTATCGCGGCTTCCGCCCGCCAGCGAGCTGGCTCACCCCGTCTGAGCTGGCGCAAGCGGTCGCCGCCTTCGCCGAACTCGGGGTGCGCCACGTCCGCCTCACCGGAGGAGAACCGCTAGTCCGCAGCGACCTCGCCACCATCGCCCGCCACCTCTCCGCGCTCCCCGGCATTGAAGAACTCTCCCTTAGCACCAATGCCGCCCGTCTGGAGTCCCAAGCCGCCGCACTGCGTGCCGCCGGAATCTGCCGCATCAACGCCAGCCTCGACAGCCTCGACCCGGCCACCTTCGCCCGCATCACCGGCGGCGGCGACCTTAACGCGGTACTGCGCGGACTGGAAGCCGCCCGCCAGGCAGCGATGGAACCGATTAAAATCAATATGGTGATGATGCGCGGCATTAACGACCACGAGGCCGAGACGATGGTTGAGTTCTGCCTGGAGCGCGGCTTCACCCTGCGCTTTATCGAGACCATGCCGATCGGCAGCGGCGGACGGGAAGCGCTCAACCACTATCTCGATCTGGAGGAGATCCGCCAGCGCCTCGACCGCCGTTTTGGACTGCACCCCGCCGCAATGCGCGGCAGCGGCCCCGCCCGCTACTACCAGGTTGGCGACAGCTCGCTAGTAGTCGGCTTTATCACCCCGCTTTCGCAGCACTTCTGCGCCAGTTGCAACCGCGTCCGCATGGCGGTCGATGGTCGCCTCTTTCTCTGTCTCGGCGAAGAGGCCGACCTCGACCTGAACCCGCTACTGCGCGGCGGTGCCGACCAGCAGCAGCTCGTCGCCGCAATTCACGCCGCACTCCAGCGCAAGCCGGAGCGCCACGATTTTCATCAAGCCCCTGAGCGGATTATCCGCCCGATGTCGGCACTTGGGGGGTAATTCACCCAATGTCGGCACTTGGAGGGCAATTCGCCTAATGTCGGTACTTGGGGGGTAACAGGTAGGTTGGGGTGAGCGTGCGAACCCCAACAATCTTGGAGAAGAGCCACTGCATCCTGATGTCGGTACTTGGGGGGTAACAGGTAGGTTGGGGTGAGCGTGCGAACCCCAACAATCTTGGAGAAGAGCCGCTGCATCCTGAATCAAACCATAGAGAGAGGACAGAGCGCACGATGACCCACACTGAGGATCCCTACCTGCTGGATACCGAGGCGCTACGCACCCTGGCGTTACGCCAGAGTGGCGATGAGGAGAGAGAGGAGAGAGAGGAGAGAGAGAATGTCGTATGCCGATAACTATGTGAGAACTCGAGTCGTTTTTGTTTTGGTGATGCTGGTGTTAGTCCTCTCCGCAATGCTGCTGCTTAGGCCGAGTGGAACTCCAGAGGAGCAGCGGATCAGCGGGGTGGTGGTAGAGGTCAACCGGGGAGAGGGAGAGGGACTGCGCAGCGGTCAGTCAGCGAGCCTAGTCACCGCCCGCATTGCGTTCGAAAATGGCCAGGAGACCCGCCTTCCCTTTTTTGATCGGGAGCCGCAGGTTGGCGAGCAGATAGCGATTATGCGTCTCACCTTTCCTAACGGGGAGATCCGCTACCGGCGGATACTGCATGATGGAGCGTTGCCGTGAGCACAGAAAACACCTCTTTAACAACATCATCATTCATTGGAGCCTCTCCAGCAATGGCTCGACGATCTCTAAGGAGCGGTCGCTGGTCTACGTCAGCCTGTTTCGCGCTCGTAACTTTATATTAAAAATCAAATACTTACAATGTTATCTTACAAAAGAGGTTTAACTTTGGCTTGGGTTACGCTACACTGCACCCAGAGAGCAACCCCGAGGGGGGCGTTACAACGTCCCAGCCGCTCTGAAAAAATGCGAATTTAGGGAAAAATGCGCACTCCAACCTGTGGGAGCAACAGTGGCTGCTCGATGTTCCAATGAGGTAGGGATGAGCATACCGCTCAATAACCGACGAAATGGATGAAACGATGAAAGCGTGGAGAGGACTTTGGTTGCTGGCGATGCTGTGTGGCGCTCCCACAGCACACGCTGAGATCTATAAATACCAGGATGCTAACGGTGTGATCCTCTTCAGCGACCGCCCGATGCGCGGCCCCTACCAGCTCTTGGGCAAAGTCGATAACGACCACTACAGCAGCTCCGGGGCGACGCTGAGCGCAGCCGTTCCACCGCGCCGACCCGACAACGCCTCCTACCGCGAGCGGGTAGAGCGCTACACCCCGCTAATCGATGCCACCGCCCGTCTGGTGCAGTTGCGCCCCGAGCTGCTGCACGCCGTGATTCGCGCCGAATCCTCGTACAACGCCAGCGCGGTATCGCGTGCCGGCGCGGTCGGGCTGATGCAGCTCATGCCGGGTACCGCCGAGCGCTACGGAGTCACCGACCGCTACGACCCGGTGGAAAATCTGCGCGGTGGAGCCTACTACCTGCGCGATCTGTTGACCCTCTTCAATGGCGACCTCCGCCTCGCCCTAGCGGGCTATAATGCCGGAGAGAACGCCGTGATTCGCAATGGCTACGCCATCCCCCCCTACGCCGAAACCATTGAATATGTTCGACGGGTAACGCTCTTTTACCAGCAGAACCAACAGCCGACCTACGCCGCACAGTAAGAGAGGAGGAGAGAAGAGAGAGCCGCAGGGTATTCACAGGGCATCCGCAAGGCACCCGCAAGGCATTCGCAGGACACTCGCAAGGCATTCACAGGGCATTCACAGGGCATCCGCAAGGCACCCGCAGTACCGTGCGCGGCTATCGTCTCTACGCGGCTTACCTTGCAGAGCTAATAACAGCCCACATTGCGCATAATCTCCTCCGGCCCAGTAGTCGGCGTGAGATCAGCACTACAGGCGGTCAGCGACTCCGGCAACCGCCGACTGAGGCGTACTCGGGTAGCCGCGTAGTTACACACCAGCCACACCCCCTCGGTCTGCTGCGGCACCCTCCAGTGGAGCAGACCCTCCGCCCCGGCCTGCGCAAACAGCTCACTCCCCCCCTCCGGCGGCCCCAGATAGAGCGCCGCCCCGCGCAAGGTCGCCGCGCTTCCGTCATCACTCGCCACCCACTCACCGAGATCATCACTCGCCAACTGACGGGTACGCAACTGCGGCGGACAGGCCACCACCGGCTCGGTCGGCGGCAGTGGCGGCGGGGTCAGACCCAGCGCCGCTAGATTGGCGGTTGCCAGCGGATTTCCCTGCATAGCGGCACGGCGATACCACTCCGCCGCAAGTGCCACATCGCGCTCCACCCCCAGACCACTTCCGTAGAGAAACCCCAAATCGTTCTGCGCCACCGCGTCGCCCCACGCCGCCGCTCGCCGATACCAGTGCAGCGCCTGTTGCAGATCCAGGGCAACCCCCTCCCCCTGTTGAAAGCGCCAACCCACCTCCCGCTGGGCATAAGGGTCTCCCGCCACCGCCGTCGCATAGAGCAGCTCCAGCTCCGCATCAGCCCCCTCCGGCAACCCCCAACAGCGCCCCTCAACCGCCAACTTCAGCACCGCCTGCTCCCGCTTTGCCTCTTCGGCCAGCAGCACCGCTTGCAGGCAGCTCTTCGCTCCCGCCAGACGCACCAGCGCCAAATAGGGGTACCCCTCCTCCCCTTCATGCAGGCCGATACCCAGCACCAGGGCCACCGGCTGCAACTCCCCCTCCAGCCGCTGCAACCACCATTCCACCTCACCTGCGAGGGTATAGTCGCGACTCACCTGTACCTCCAGCCCCAGCGAAACTCGCTCCTGTTCCGGGCTAACTAGGGTCAAACGGAGCTGCCCCGCCTCCTCTTCCCGCTCCAGGGCATAGCCGCCTACCCCCTTGCAACGGGCGCGTATGACCGCCTCCCCGGCCGCTTGGGGCAGCAGCGGACATTCCGCCACATCCAGCAGCAGCGAGGCGTAACGCCCTTCGGCACCCCCCTCCTCCGCCACTGCGACCCAGCACAGTAGCAACAGACCAAATGGATAGACCCTGCTCACTCCCTCACCTCCTCTTCATGCGCCTTTAGTCCAATAGATACCCCTCCCCCAAAACCTACCGCGCCAAAACCTACCGCGCCACTCAGATTCCATAGCGTATGCAGAGCAGCTCTTCAGGCCGCCTATCGCACCCGTGTCCAACGAAAGCGGTGGTTAGCACCCCAACAGGGCGCTATACTGTAACCGAGACGGGAGGAGAGAGGATCTGCCTTTTTGTACAGATGGGGGATGATCGGCACAAAATATCCTCTTGTCCCTCCTTTACCGAAACCACAACCTTGGTGATTAGAGAGCCATGCACCCACAACTGAACGCAGAGGATCGCAAAATTGCCCTACTCATCGCCGACCTCGGGAGTGCCAGCGAGGTGGAGCTTCAGGCACGCACCCTGAGTCCACTCAAGACGCTGCGGATCGAGATCCACAAACTTGAAGAGGATGGCGTTGTGCGTCGCCGTCACAACGCCTTCAAGGGGGGCTATGGGGATGCCCTGGAGCTGACCGAACTGGGCTACCGCAGCCTCAAGTAGTCAGCGAATCGAATGGAGAAGACTCCGCCCCTGCTCGCTGCCGACTGGAGCTGGTCTCCCCCGGAGAGTATTCCCTTCTTTGCTGTCGCCCTGGCCCTCTGGAAGGCTCAATGGTAAAAAGGCATCTCAAACTCGGCAAGGGAGTTGAAGTCGAGTTATCGCGTAAAGCGGGTCGCCTCTATGGAGATGAGGCCTCGCTCCTGCCTTGGTTTGCTGCGGTGCTGCTGCTCTGTATAGGGGCAGCGGCGGGGTATTGGTATTTTATCGAATCGAAACCCTCCGACTCCCCTCCTACCCCACCGGCAGCAATCGAATCGGCGCCCATTCCGCCCCAGGAGCCACTTGTGGAGATCCCTGCGCCGCCGCCTGCCGAGCCAGCGCCGCCTCCCCCTGCGCCCCCACCTGCCGAGCCAGCGCCGCCTCCCCCTGCGCCCCC
>SLIM01000096.1 GCA_007135625.1 Gammaproteobacteria bacterium | reverse complement strand
TCTGTGGGAATCCCCATGCAGGCACAGAATCTACGAGAGGTTTTGCCATGATGATTGTCTTTGTTATTGATGAACCGTTCCTAAGTGGCACCACCGCTGCTCGCGCCTCGCGGCCTCACCCCTCGCACCTCGCGCCTCTCTCGCACCTCGCGCCTCGCGCCTCGCATCCCTCTCGCACCTCGCGCCTCGCACCTCGCGCCTCGCATCTCTCTCGCCCTCCCTTACTCCCCATATTTCGAGAGCTGCAACAGCTCCTCCACCTCACGCAGTTCGACCACTACCTGGTGGCCCCGTACTTGGCCATGCAGCCAGGTTAGTAATTCCGGCGACAACAGCCGGATGTGTGCAAGTAGCGGCAGTTGCATACGTAGGAAATTTCCCTCCTGATCGAGAATCACCTGCGTTCCCAGGTCATCCTCTCCCGGCACCACCACCAGATAGGCCCAGTCGATCAGGTGACCCGTATGCAGTGCGTTGCGTAATCCCTGCGCCAGGATGCGCATTTCACGCACCAACTGCTCGGCGGCGCGCTGTTTTTGCTCCCGGTCATCGGGGTTATCGAACTCAAAGATCAACCCGTCATCACTGTAGTAACGCGGCCCGCGATTCCATGCAAAGCTCCAGAAACCCGCCAACGTCCGGCGCTCCGCCCCCGGCTCCCGAACCGACCACCCCTCCCCCCCCTCCTCATCTCCCGCCTCCTCATCCAACGACCTGAGCAGATCGCCACAATAGAAGCGGGTACAGTAACCACCTACGATGCGCTCTGCCAAGGTGGTGGAGGCGGCGAGATTCGGGGACTCCACCACCGTCGGGATCCCCCCCACATGCAGCACTACCTGACCCGTTGAGGTCGCATCAATCAGCGGCAGCGCCCCCATCTCCAGCGCCTCCAGCGCCTGTTTCAAGGTGCGCACAAAAGTTGTGGTGGCACCTCGCCAACGGTAGAGCCTGCGCTGGTCGTCGGCACTCCGCACCGGACGCTGGTAGGAGCGTTGCAACATCTCCTCATAGTCATGAATCAACTCACTCAAGGCTAGAAACGTAAACTCAAAACGCTCCACCTCCCCCGCCTCGGCAACCGATGCCGCCAAGGTCACCAGCCGATCCGCAAGCGGGTCGATCTCACCCCCCACGCCCCACGACGACCAAAGCAGCAGTACCACAACCCAGCTTCTCCCTCTTCTTAGCAAAGCCACTCGCCACCCCGATTGGTTACCCAGAACACTGTTCACCCGGCCATTGTCACGCCTTCCGAGGCGATCTGCAATCACTTTATTCGGCAAACGGTTGCATCACCATGCTCATCTGCAACGGGAATTTCAGCAAGGTGCTGTGATACACTCCACCGCTTCGCGCTGTAGCTGAAGAGAGAGAACAGAAGACAGAGGAGAGATGAAGAGCGCAGCGGTGATGCCTGGCACCCGGCAACACGATGTACGCCTCTCATCGGCCTTGGCCATCCTTCCGGCCAATACCTTGATCGGAGAGTGTCAAGCGGGGCATTTCGCCCCAAGGACGCAGCTCAGCCACTTACGGCGGGACTTTCGCTGTGGGCGGTCAAGGTGGCCGAAACGATGATCAAGGCCCTCTCATCTTTCAGACCTATACTCCAAACAGATCAGAATCGTACAGGATAAAAAATGAATGGTAATAACCTCTTTGAAAAAACCAGCATTGCTGAAGATTTTCTCAACGACCCGCTCTGCGATGCCGCCGATGAGGCCTTTCGCCTGATGCTGCATGTCTCCAAATACCTCGACACCGAGTTTGGCAAAGGCTTCTCCTCCAAACATCCCGAAGTCGTCGCCTCCCTCACCCAGAGCGCCACCCTATTTCACCTCTCAGAACGCATTGAACGGATTGTAAAGATGGATCCCCTCGACCTCTAGCGCGACCAGCGCTAAAATCGGCCTTGATCATGGTTCTAGCCACTTTGACCGCTCACAGCGAAAGTCCCGCTGTAAGTGGCTGAGCTGAGTCCTTCTCTAGCGCGACCAGCGCTAAAATCGGTCTTGATCATGGTTCCAGCCACTTTGACCGCTCACAGCGAAAGTCCCGCCGTAAGTGGCTGAGCTGAGCCCTTGGGGCGAAATGCCCCGCTTGACACTCTCCGATCAAGGCATTGGCCGGAAGGATGGCCAAGGCCACGGTGAGTAGCGAAAAACTTTCATTTCCCATTTGGAGCCGCACGATGCACCGTACTCTATGGAGTCTTTATCCCTCTCCCCAGCAGGTCGCCCACGCCGCCTGCCAACGTATCCTCGCCACCGCCGCCGCCGCAATTCGGGAGCGCGGCCACTTCCGTCTAGTGCTGGCCGGTGGCACCACCCCGGAGCAGTGCTACCGCCTGCTTGCCCAGCAGTCGGCCAACTGGTCACGATGGCACCTCTACTTTGGCGATGAGCGCTGCTTACCCACCGATCACCCCGAGCGCAATAGCCTTATGGTCGCCACTGCACTCACCGATCAGGTCGCTATCCCGGCTGCGCAGGTTCACTCAATCCCTGCCGAACGCGGGGCCGAAGAGGCCGCAGCCGCCTACAGCGCACAACTCGCTGAAAGCCTCCCCTTCGATCTGGTGCTATTGGGCATGGGCGAGGATGGCCACACGGCCAGCTTGTTTCCCGGTCAACACCACCCCCCTGAGACGTTAGCGGTTGCCGTCCACAACGCCCCCAAACCGCCTCCCGACCGCGTTAGCCTAAACTACACCACCCTCGCCCGCAGCCATGAGATCCTGATTCTGGTCACCGGTGCCTCCAAACGCGAGGCACTACGGCGCTGGCGTGCCGGTGAGCCGCTGCCAATCACCGCCCTCTCTACTGGTGGCCACGTCACCACCTTGGTCGATCAGGCCTGCTGGTAAGACCCAGCTTTTTGGCTGTCCCGACTTCCTGCACCTTGCCCTCATAACCCATTTATATGAATGGGTTATTATGTTTTTCTATAGTTATACTAAAAGAAAATTCATCTTTTGGATCAGTGTTTTGCACGAGGAGGCGGAGTGTCGGCTATCGCTATCGAGACAGTTTCCTACGGGATGAACGTACATTGCCTGTTGGGTCGTCGCCACTGGTGCCGTCGGTCGCTATCGAGACAGCTTTCTACGGGCTGAACGTACCCGATAGAGACGCTCGGTGAAGCCCCCTTCGTTCTCGAAGTTGGCGGCCAACTTCTGTACCTGACGATCTAACAGGAAACCCGCTACGGTGGTAAGAATAAGGATGGCATTGGCGGAGAACTCGGGGTAGTACTTGGCGGGAGCAGGGTGGGAGTGCTGGGCGCTAGACCCGGCGGACAGACGGAGTCCTGTTGTTGCGCAGTGTTGCCGGGCCTTCCGCACTACCCAAGCAGCGACCTCATCGGCTGTTGTGAAGCGGCTATCCACTAGCTCTTGGCGCAACGGATGGTGACGCTCCCAGCAGGGAAGCTTGCGCTGCCGCAGAAAGTCCTCGTAGTCGAGCTTCAGTTCCTCCAGACTCGCCCGCGCTACCTGCGTCAGTTTTAACTCGATCTTACTGGAGGTTGCCGCAGCCTCCGAACCTTCAGCAATGTTCTGCACCCCAGAACGCGCAGCCTGTACCATCTGGTCATGGGTACGACTACGCCGATCGATGTAGCGGTCACAAAACCGCACCGTTAGGTCATAAACCAACTGAGCCAGTTGGAAGCTCTTTAGCTGGCGGTAGCCACCATGCGCCCGGAGGAGCGGCTCGGAGGTGGTGGGTTTGGGTCTGGGTCTGGTGGACGGAGTGGACACGGTAGACGGAGTGGACGGAGTGGACACGGTGGACGGAGTGGACACAGTGGATGTAGTAGGACTAACCGGGGTTCCCTCATTTCCACTCAGTCCACTCGACCCACTCGACCCACTCGACCCACTCGACCCACTCGGTCCACTCGACCCACTCGGCCCACTCGGTCCACTCGACCCACTCGGCCCACTCGACCCACTCGGCCCACTCGACCCACTCGGTCCACTCGACCCACTCGATCCACTCGACCCACTCGACCCACTCGACCCACTCGGCCCACTCGACCCACTCGGCCCACTCGGCCCACTCGCCCCACTCCGCCCACTCCCCCCACTCCTCCCCATCGCCATTTCCCCCTACTTCACCGCCCGATGGGCAATCAGATCCTCCACCACCGAAGGATCCGCCAGGGTCGAGGTATCGCCGAGGTTATCCAGCTCGTTAGCGGCGACTTTGCGCAAGATACGGCGCATGATCTTACCCGAGCGGGTCTTCGGCAGACCGGGTGCCCACTGAATCACATCAGGAGTGGCAATCGGGCCGATCTCGGTGCGCACCTGCTTCACCAGCTCTTTTTTCAGCGCATCGCTCGGCTCAAAACCCTTAACCAGGGTCACATAACAGTAGATCCCCTGCCCCTTAATATCATGCGGAAAGCCCACCACCGCCGCCTCGGCGACCGCCTCATGCAGCACCAGCGCCGACTCCACCTCCGCAGTTCCCATGCGGTGGCCAGAGACATTGATCACATCATCCATCCGCCCGGTAATCCAGTAGTAGCCATCCTCATCGCGGCGGGCACCATCGCCGGAGAAGTAGTAACCCTTATACGTCCGAAAATAGGTATCGGCAAAACGCCCATGGTCGCCGTAGACACTGCGCATCTGCCCCGGCCAGGGACGGGTGATCACCAGCGCCCCGGAGCAGGCCCCCTCCAGCACCTCACCGCTCTGCGCATCGACAATCGCAGGTACAATCCCAAAGAAGGGGCGAGTGGCAGAGCCGGGCTTCAGATCGGTGGCCCCCGGCAGCGGAGTGATCAGGTGGCCGCCGGTCTCGGTCTGCCACCAAGTATCAACAATCGGGCAGCGGCTATCGCCAACCACCTTATAGTACCACTCCCATGCTTCGGGGTTGATCGGCTCACCGACTGAACCGAGCAGGCGCAAGCTGGCGCGGGAGGTGCGCTTGACCGGCTCTTCGCCCTCGCGCATTAGCGCCCGAATCGCCGTCGGGGCGGTATAGAAGGTGGCGACGTTGTGCTTATCGCACACCTGCCAGAAGCGGGAGGCATCGGGATAGCTGGGAACTCCCTCGAACATCAGCGTAATCGCACCGTTGGCGAGCGGGCCGTAGAGGATGTAGCTGTGGCCAGTGACCCAGCCGACATCGGCAGTACACCAGTAGACCTCACCATCTTTATAGTCAAAGGTGTATTTATGGGTAATCGCAGCAAAGAGCAGGTAGCCGCCAGTGGTGTGCAGCACCCCCTTGGGCTGGCCAGTCGAACCGGAGGTGTAGAGGATAAAGAGCGGATCCTCGGCATCCATCGGCTCCGCCTCGCACACCGCATCGGCAGCGGCGCAAGCGGTCTGGTAGTCAACATCGCGCTCGGCGTGCCAAGCGATCTCGCCACCGGTATGCTTCACCACAAAGACGGTGTTTACGTTGGGGCAGTGGCGCAACGCCTGATCGACATTAGCCTTCAGCGGAACATGGCGGGAGCCGCGCAGCCCCTCATCCGCGGTGATCACCACCCGGCAGTCGGAATCGAGAATGCGGTCGCGCAGGGCATCGGGAGAGAAGCCGCCGAAAACCACCGAGTGAATCGCCCCAATGCGGGCGCAGGCGAGCATCGCCACCGCCGCCTCGGGGATCATCGGCATGTAGATACTGACCCGATCCCCCTTGCTCACCCCACGCGCCTTGAGGGCGTTGGCGAAGCGGCAGACCTGCTCATGCAGCTCGCGGTAGGTGATCTTCTTATCCACGGCGGGGTCATCCCCCTCCCAGATAATCGCCACCTGGTCGCCACGGCGCTCCAAGTGGCGGTCGAGACAGTTGTAGGAGGCGTTGAGCTGCCCCCCCTCAAACCATTTGATATGGAGATCATCGGCCTCGTAGCTGTAGTCGAGTACCCGGTTCCAAGGCTTGAACCAGGTGAGAAACTGCTCCGCCTGTTCGGCCCAAAAGCCCTCCGGGTCGTCGATGGAGCGGCGATACATCGCCTCATACTGGGCGGCGTTGATGTTGGCCTCGGCGGCAAAAGCAGCGGAAACGGGGTAGATCTTCTCAGACATGGAAGTCCTCCTGGAATTGGTTGTGGTTGTAACGTGGTTGCGAGGCACACTCAGCGACAGCACTCGATCGGCACTGTAGCCCCTAACCAGTCTAATGGCGGTTTATGATCGCCCGATTACATGCGGCGTAAAAAATCCTTGAGAGGCATCTTTTTTGCCTCCCGTTCGGCGAGTTGGGCGGTAAACAGCTCGGCAGTGGCGAGTGCGTCGCTAAGCGCATTGTGGGCATTATAGCGCGGCAGGTTGTAGTTTTCGCGTAAATTGAAGAGACGTAAAGAACTCCCGTTGTAGGGGCGGTTACTCCGCTCCAAGCTGCGCCGGGCGAGCCACTGGGTATCGACGACCGGCACCACCAGCGGAGCACCGCACACTTTGCGGCAGACGTTGTCGATAAAACCGCATTCAATCTCCGCATGATGAGCGAGTAGCACCCGCCCCTGTAGCGCGGCAAAAAGCTCGACGAAGGCCTCAAACAGGCTATCGCCGCTAGCGACGGTGTCATCGGTCAGTTGATGGATCACCACACTCGCCTCACTCAGCGGGTGGTCGGGACCGGGACGGATAATGCGATGGGTAGCGCTTCCCAGGTCGATGGTAAGGCCGCGCACCACGACGTAGCCGAGGCTAACAATACGGTCACGGCGCGGGTCAAGGCCGCTAGTCTCCAGGTCTAGCGAGAGGTATTCAACCTCGCGACAGTCGCGGGCGGGATCGGGAAAGGGGGTCGCGAGGTAGCGGGCTAGGGGGCCGGGGGGGAGCCGGGCGAGGGCGCGACGGCGGCGCTGGTCAAGACTCAATAGCGGGGCAAGAAGGGCATCAAGCATGAGTTAAAGGAGGGTTTCAGTCTGGTAGCGCTGGGCAGTGATCTGCTGCAGAGTCGCTATCGCGGCGAAGGCATCTTTCAGGTGGCCGCGCTCCTGCTTGGTGAGTGCCTCGGGGCTGAGGTAGTGGTCGAGTGGTTGGCCACGCTTGAGCTGTTCGACCTGGTGGCGGGCGCGTAAGATGCTGATAAACTCCAGCGCATCCTCCAGCCCCTCGAATCCGTCGCGACTCACCGCGCCTACCTCCGCAGCGGCACGCAGGCGCTCCACGCTGTTGAGCGGGGGCAGCCCTGCGGCGAGAGCGAAGAGGCGGGCGAGATCGGTGATCGGGATGATCCCCTGGTGTTTGAGGTTCACGGTGTTGTCGTGTTTGCCGTCATGGATTAACACCAAGTTACGAAAGAAACCGAGCGGAGGGCGGTGGCTTAGGGCGGTGGCGGCGAGGTGGGCGAGAAAGATGCCGTTGTGCTGGGCCTGCGGCAGGATCTCACTGCGCAGTTGCTGGTAGAGTTCGCTGCTTCCGTGAAGCGGGCGCATGTCGAAAAAGTTGCTGGCGAGCATTAGGGCGCGGCGTTCGGGGCGGCGAATCCAGTGGTCGAAGTAGTCGCGCCAGCGTTGCAGGGGCTGTCGCCATTCGGGATTACTCGCCATCACCCGACCGGGGCAGTCGGGAAGACCGCAACGATTCAGCCCTTCGCGCACAAACTCTGCAAGTTGGGAAAAATAGTCGGCGTGCTCCTCGGGGCGGTAGTCGTCGCTCAACAGCAGCGCGTGATCCTGATCACTGCGGCAGCTCTGTTCGCGGCGGGCGTGGGAGCCGATGGCGAGCCAAACGTAGGGGATGGGCGGGGGGCCTAAGCGCTCGGTAGCAAGGTGTAGCAGACGTTCGCTGAGGGCATCGGTGATCGAGGAGATCGCCTGCCCGAGGTGCCAGGCAGTAACCCCGGCATGAATGAGATCAATCTGCAAGTCGGGAATCTGCTGGCCGATCTGCGCCAACTGCTGGCGGTCGCGTGCCTTGTGAATGTCGCCGACGAGGTAGATGGAGTTTTTGCTCTGGTGGCGGATGAGGTCGGTATTGGAGATCAACCCCACCACACCGCTGCGGTCGACCACCGGGATGTGGTGAATATTTTGCCGGGTCATCACCAGCAGCGCCTCGAAGGCGGGGGTCTCGGGGGTGATATGGACGACCTCCTCGGTCATGATTTCACGAATCGGCAGGTTATAGTCACGCCCAGCGGCGATACAGCGACGGCGCAGGTCGCGGTCGGTGACAATCCCCAGCAACTGCTGCCCTTCGCTAATGAGGACGGCGGAGACCCGCTCGCTGGTCATCAGCCGCGCCGCTTCGCGAATGGAGGTGGCGGGGGCGACCACCACCGGTTTACGTTTTAGGAGATGGGCGACCTCCATCGCCATAAGCCGCACCATCCCCTGCTCACCGTGGAGACCATCGACTGCCTGGCGGATGCGCTTATTGGGGGTGTGACTAAAATAGTGGTCAAAGTCGGGGTAACGGCTGCGCAACTGGTGCAGCCGCTCACAGGGGAG
>SLIM01000309.1 GCA_007135625.1 Gammaproteobacteria bacterium | reverse complement strand
TTTTCGCTGTACAGAATTTTTTATCAGGGCTTTGATCATAGTTTCGGCCACCTTGACCGCTCACAGCGAAAGTCCCGCCGTAAGTGGCTTAATCCTTGGGGCGAAATGCCTCGCTTGACGCTCTCCGATCAAGGTATTGACCGGAAGGATGGCCAAGGCCGCAGGGCAGGGCAGGGCAAACGCATAGTGTGCAGAGGAGTCTCTCCTCAGCAATCGCTGACTGGACTCTTCATCTGTTTTATTGACTTATTGGTGATAATCATACCAGAACGAAGCAGGTATAAGAAGAGCACGCCACCAAGGATGGCATCAGGAACCCACGAATCAAAATACCAAACCAGGAGTGCTGCAAAGATAACCGACAGGCTCGTTACGATATCGTTGCGAGAGCAGTGCCAGACTGACTCCATATTAAGATCATCCTTGCGGTATTTCCACAACAAGCCAAGACATAGCAAATTGGCCAATAAATTGGCAGCGGCAAAACCGCCCATCACCTCGTACACAGGAACTTCCGAGGTGTACCACTTAAAAACAAGAGCCACCATCACCAGCAAGGCACCGAGAAGGATCAAAATTCCCTTAAAAAGAGCGACTTTTGCTTTGGTCTGCGCCCCTTTGCCAACGGCCCAAATAGTGATCGCGTACGTTATCGCATCGCCGAAGCTATCAAAGCTTTCTGCAAAGAGAGATACCGTACTCCCCCAGAAGGCCCCAAAAACAAGCACAAAAAACATCAGTGCATTGATTAGCAATACCCACCACAGCACTCGCTTTTGTGACAGAGACCTTGCCGCAATTTCACATCCGCTATCACAACAACCCATCAGACTACCGTCCAGCATAGCGCAAAGTAAGGGTATCGCCCCGCTGGTGCCACTCCAGGTGGCGCAAAAAGCTCATGCCCAGCAGCACCTGCTCCCCCTCCATGCGATCCAGCACACTGGCGGAGAGATTGTGCATCACAATATCCCCCAACTGCACCCGATCCAGGCGGGCCTGATGGACGGTCACATCACCAGCGGCGGTGCGGCTTATCGCCTGCTCACCGAGGGAGATGCCGATGCGACTGGCGACCCGTTGCGGCAGGGCGATGTTGGTTGCACCGGTATCGAGGAGAAAAATCACTGGATGGCCATTGATACTGCCGCTAGCGACATAGTGCCCGGAACGGTTGCGTTGCAGCACCACCTCAATCTCCCCATCCTCCATCTGGTAGGAAGCGGGGCTGCGATTGGGATTATCGCGCCCATCGAGAAAACCCTGAAAGAGCATTGCAAGGAGTGCAATCGCCAGCAGCCAAGCGGAGAGGATCATCACCCGCCCCCACAACCCCTGTTGCATCTCTGGACCTTCGGGGTCGGGAGGGAGTCCGGCGGGATCTTCGGAAGGGGGCTGGTGGCGTTGCAGTGGATCGTTAACAGACATGCTTGCACCTGATAGCAGAGGAGAGAAGAGAGCGGGCAGAGGAGAGAGCAGCAAGGGCAGAGCGCACCCGTTATCCCTCCGTTAGTAGGGATCGCGGTCGAGGCGGCGGTAGCTAATCGCCTCGGCGATCTGATCGCTGCCAATCTGCGAGATTTGCGCCAAATCGGCAATGGTGCGGGCTAACCGCAGAATGCGGTGGTAGGCGCGAGCCGATAGCCGCAACTGCTCCATCGCCCGCGCCAGGAGCTGGGCAGGTTGCGGAGCGAGCGAGCAGTGGCGATCCAGCAGCTCCCCTTGCAGCAGGCTATTGGGACAGCCCTGACGGGCTTGGGCCAGTTGTCGCGCCCGCTCAACCCGCTGCCGCACCACCTCGCTGCTCTCGCTATCGGCATTGGGGTACTGAAGCTGCTCCGGCGGCAGGCGTGGCACCTCAATGTGCATGTCGATACGATCCAGCAGGGGACCCGAGATGCGACCGCGATAGCGGGTAACCTGCTCTTCGGTGCAGCGGCAAGGCCGCCCCCCCTGGTCGCCGAGATAGCCGCAGGGGCAGGGGTTCATCGCCGCGACCAGTTGAAAACGGGCCGGAAACTCGGCTTGACGAGCGGCTCGCGAGATGATCACCCGGCCACTCTCTAACGGCTCCCGCAGCACCTCCAGCACCTTGCGGTCAAACTCCGGCAGCTCATCAAGAAACAGTACCCCATTCATCGCCAGCGAGATCTCCCCCGGTCGCGGATTACTGCCACCACCGACCAAAGCGACCCCGGAAGCGGTATGGTGCGGTGCGCGAAACGGGCGCTCCCGCCAGCGCTCCAGATGAAACCCCTGGCTGCTGACCGATAGCACCGCCGCCGTCGCCAACGCCTCCTGCTCACTCATACTCGGCAGAATGCCGGGCAGGCGCGAGGCGAGCATCGACTTGCCACTGCCCGGCGGCCCCAACATCAGCAGCGAATGGCCCCCGGCGGCGGCAATCTCCAGCACTCGCTTAGCGGGAAGCTGTCCCCGCACCTCGGCCAGATCGGGATAGTGCTGCAACGCGGCGGGCGGCGTTACTGCCGCGTAGGGAGTGAGATGGTTGCCGCTACGCAACTGGGCGCTGACCTCTAGCAGATGGCGGGCCGGATAGACCGTCACCCCGCTCACCAGCGCCGCCTCAGCGGCATTCTCCGCAGGCAGAATCAGCGCCCGCCCGGCATCGCGAGCCGCCACCGCCACCGGCAGCACCCCCCGCACCCCGCGCAGCTCGCCGGAGAGTGCCAGCTCGCCCACCAGCTCATAGGCGGCACAAGCGGCGGCAGGAAGCTGCCCGGAGGCGGCCAAAATCCCAATCGCAATCGGCAGATCAAAACGCCCCCCCTCCTTGGGCAGATCGGCAGGGGCGAGATTGACCGTAATCCGCCCCTTGGGGAAGGCAAACTGCGCATTGAGCAAGGCACCGCGCACCCGATCCTTGCTTTCGCGCACCGCCGCCTCAGGCAGCCCGACGATATTAAGCGCGGGCAAACCGCCGGAGAGATGCACCTCGGCGGTAACCAACGGGGCGTTCACCCCGTCGCGGGCGCGGCTATAGAGTACTGCCAGCGACATCAACAGCACCCTGGCGGAGGATTAGCCCCCGCCACTCGGCCCCGGTGGAAGCTGCTGTTCCAGCTCACGCAGTTGCTGCTCGATCTGCTCCAGCTTGGCACGGGTGCGGGCCAGCACCGCCGCTTGGGCATCAAACTCCTCACGGGTCACCAGGTCGAGACGGGCGAACGCCGACTCCAGCGCGGCGTGAAAATTCTTGCTAACATCCCCTTGCAGCGAGCGGACTCCGGCAGGAAGGGTCTCAGCAAGACGTTTGGCCAACTCATCTAAAACTTTTGGATCGATCATTGTAGTGTAACCATAGCGGCTCCTCGCGGGACGGTCCAGCGGCTAACGGTAGCGCTGGGGCTGCAAGCCATATTGTGCCAGCAATTCAATTCTCAAGCGAGTGTGCCGCGCACTTGCTGCAATTGAGGCTTCCCCCCAGCCGCGCTCTCGCGTTACAATCGCCACCTGATCCAACGCCGGGCACCCCATCGACCCGGCTTTTTTATGAGACGACCTAACCCTGAACGAATTAATGAAGCATGGAGATCAACTGGAGCGACCTATTCAGGGCCATAGCCCTGCTGATGATCCTGGAAGGGATCCTCCCCTTTCTGCGACCCGCTGCGATGCGTCGCATGATGCAGAGCATGATCGAACTGGATGATCGTACCCTGCGCATCACCGGGCTGGTAATCATGCTCTCCGGTCTCTCCCTGCTCTACCTGCTTTGACCCACTGCACAGGCCCTCTACCCATGGCGACCCTTCACCACTGGCTGCTGCCCACCGGCATTGACGAACTGCCCCCGCCCCACGCCGACCACCTGGAGCGGCTACGCCGCACCCTGCTCGATCTCTATCGCAGTTGGGGTTATGCGCTAATCCTCCCCCCCTTCATTGAGTATATGGAGTCGCTACTGGTCAACGGCGGCGATGACCTAGCGCTACGCACCTTTAAGGTGACCGACCTGCACAGCGGGCGCACCTTGGGGATTCGCGCCGACATCACCCCGCAAGCGGCGCGGATTGATGCCCATAAAATCCAACGCGACACCCCCACCCGCCTCTGCTACTGCGGCACCGTGCTGCACACCCGTGCCGAAGAGCCAAGCGTCTCCCGCGCCCCGCTGCAACTGGGAGCCGAACTCTACGGCCACGACGGGCGGGAGAGCGAGCTGGAGATTCTGGCACTGATGATCCAGACCCTCCAGCTCTGCGGCATTAACGAGTTCTACCTCGACCTCGGCCATGTCGGCATCTTTCGCAGCCTCGCCCGCCAACTGCAACTTAGCGAAGAGGTCGAGCTCACCCTATTCGAAGCGCTACAGCGCAAGGCGGTACCGGAGATCGAGGCGCAACTGGCGGCCCTTGACCTCAGCCACGAGGCGGGGGCGATGCTCGCCGCCCTAGCCGAACTCAGCGGCGATGATGCCCTGGAGCAGGCCACCACCCGCCTCGCCGCCGCCGCCCCCGAGGTGCAGCAGGCACTCACCGAACTGCGCACCCTGGCGCACCAGCTCAAACGCCGCTTCCCCGAGATCGACCCGCACTTCGACCTCGCCGAACTGCGCGGCTACCACTACCATACCGGCGTCGTCTTCGCCGGCTTTGTTCCCCGTCTCGGACGGGAGGTGGTACGCGGCGGACGCTACAACGAATTTGGCCGCACCTTTGGGCGGGCACGCCCAGCGGTCGGCTTCAGTGGCGACCTCCTGACCCTCTTTCGGATCGGCGAACGTAGCGACGAAGGGGGCAAACCTGCTATATTCGCCCCCTGGCAGGAGGATCCCGCCCTCCAGCAACGGATCGCACAACTTCGCGCCACTGGTCGCCGCGTGGTGCAGCAGCTCCCCGGAGCAGAGGGAGATGCCACGGCCCACGGCTGCGGCGAGCACCTGGTCGCCCACGGCACCACCTGGGAGCCAGTCGCACTCCCCTAGGGGAGGGCAGGGGAGCGAAAACTGAACATCAACCCGGAGCGGGTCGCTAGCAGCACCCATCCGATTACTCAAGCTAACGGATCGTAAAGAGAACACGAAGATGGGAAAAAATGTCGTCATCATCGGCACCCAATGGGGTGACGAAGGCAAAGGCAAAATCGTTGACCTGCTCACCGACCGCGCCGATGCCGTAGTACGTTTTCAAGGGGGACACAACGCCGGCCATACCCTGGTTATCGACGGCAAGCAGACCATCCTGCACCTTATTCCATCTGGGATTTTGCGCGAAGGAGTCCGCTGTCTGATTGGCAATGGTGTCGTCCTCTCACCAGCGGCCCTGTTAGAAGAGCTGGAGATGCTGGAGCAGAGCGGCATTCCCGCCACCTCACGCCTCGCCCTCAGCGAATCGTGCCCGCTGATTCTACCCTACCACATCGCCCTCGACCAGGCGCGTGAACAGGCACGCGGCAGCAAGGCCATCGGCACCACCGGGCGCGGCATCGGCCCCTGCTATGAGGATAAGGTCTCACGCCGAGGGATCCGCCTAGGCGAACTCATTGATATCGAACACTACCGCGAACGGCTGCGCGAAGTGATGGAGTACCACAACTTCGCCCTGAAAAATTACTTTAATTTTCCAAGTGTTGACTACCAGCAGGTGTTGGAAGAGACACTGGCCCAGCGCGAACGCCTACTGCCGCTAATCAGCGACATCACCGGAGTCCTGCATCAGTTACGCCGCGACGGTAAAAACATCATGTTTGAAGGGGCGCAAGGGGCGCTTCTCGACATCGACCACGGCACCTACCCCTATGTCACCTCCTCCAACACCACCGCCGGAGGAGCCGCCACCGGCAGCGGCATCGGCCCACGCCACCTCGACTATGTCCTCGGCATTGTCAAGGCTTACACCACCCGCGTCGGTGCCGGCCCCTTTCCCACCGAACTCTTTGATGCCGTCGGCGAATACCTCGGCACCAAGGGGCACGAGTTTGGGGCCACCACCGGACGGCAGCGCCGCTGCGGCTGGCTCGATCTAGTCGCGCTACG
Organism: Gammaproteobacteria bacterium; assembly: GCA_007135625.1. Classification (GTDB taxonomy): domain Bacteria; phylum Pseudomonadota; class Gammaproteobacteria; order Chromatiales; family Chromatiaceae; genus SLIM01. Next base: position 2,451 of record SLIM01000309.1, on the reverse strand, counting down.
CCGCTCCCTGGAGATTAACAGCGTCACCGGCATCTGCATCACCAAGCTCGATGTTCTCGACGGAGTCGACACCCTGAAGATCTGCACCGGATACCAACTCGATGGCGAGATCCTCGACACTCCCCCCGCCGGAGCCGAGCGCTTCGCCCGCTGTCAGCCCCAATATATCGAACTCCCCGGCTGGCAACAGAGTACCGTCGGCATCACCGACTACAGCCAGCTCCCCGCCACCGCCCGCGCCTACCTCGCCAAGATCGAAGAGCTGACCGATACCCCCATTGATGTCATCTCCACCGGTCCCGACCGCGCCGAAACCATCACCCTGCGCCACCCCTTCGCAGAGTGATTTTCCTCCCCCGCTATCGCCCTAAAGGGCGATTTGCGGTGTGGTTGTAGATCACCCTTCAAGCCGGCACTGTCCGCTCGCTAGCCTAGAGCAGCAAATCCTCACTACGCAAAAACGCAAAAAATTTGTCCAGGATTTTTTTGTTGCGATCCATGATCTGCTGCTCACCAAAGTCTTGATAGCCAACAAGCATGGCGATTTCAGAGATTTTACTGACCGCTTTATTTTTCCCACGGCGCTGCTCGCCGCTATAGATTTTCTTTTTATCTTCAAAGCGATAATCTGACGCTCTGAGATTAATGCTGGCCTCAAGCAGGATCTTATTGCCCAGTGATTCAAGATTTCCTTCAGAGCGTAGGCCGTTGTTGATTTTTTCTTCCATTTTTTGGCGTTTCTTTGAGTAGATATGCTCCAAATGGAAGATGTCTTCAATATCAAGAAGTTTCTGCTCGGGAAATGTGAAGGCGTACCAGGTGATCATAGAGCGGGTAATATATCGCTGATTGGTAAACACATAGTTCTCAAAAAATGAACGTGCTTTAGTTTCACTGAACGGGTACTTCGAGAAGGTCACTTCATCGCCTTTAACAATGTTAATCATCTCATCATACACCGGTGTACGCAGCGCATTGACTCCAGGGTTGGTGATCGCGTAGGTAAAGATAAAGGCAGTGATTTTATTCAAAAACTTGGTAAAACGTACCTCTTCCAGCTCTCCATCGCGGTTTCTATTCTGCAAAAAATAGACCGATGTAATATGCTGCCACATGCCATTAGGTGCATAACGGAGTACAAAAAGTTTTCGGAGTACCTCCTCGGAAAAGCGCAGCTTATCCTGGCAGGAGATGCTCTGCCAGAACAGGGCTAATGCCTTTAGCTCATTGACTGTATTGTCCTTTCTCAGGTACTGATATTTGTTGCGCTCATAGAACTTGCGTAGCGCCTCAGTCGTTGTGTTTTTATTCCCCTCCTTGGCACGCAAAAAGTACATATAGCGTGTAAATAGCTCATCCATCGGAGATCCGGTATTTGTGGAGAATATGAAGCTTGAAATCTCCTCCAGCTCTTTCCACTCTTCAATGAACTCATCCTTTTTATCGAAGTCACTGTAGTAGTTGTAGAGTTTTGCTTTAAAGATGTCGGCATCGGAGAGCGGAAGACCGCGATCATTAAGCGTGGAGAAGATACGCAGAGCGGTATCCTGCGATTCTGCCTCAATCGGCAACAGAATACAGTTATTCAGTATGCGTGCGGGTAAATAGGGAAGATAGCCTGCAAAATCTTGCGTAAACTGCTCAATTTTTTCTTGGAAAAACTTATAATTGGCGACATATTGACTCTCCCTGCCCAGCTTTACTTCGCCTTGACCTTTGTTGCTTGCTTTGACCTCGCCACTGCGCAGCAGCTCAAGGAACGCCTCTTTATCGTTGTCAGTGGCGACTTCCGAGAAGATTTTGAGGGTGGATTTGTCGGCGGTACCAAAGGTATCCGCCTTCCAGATACACTGCTCGATACGGTCGCGTGTGAGTTTTGAGTTTTTATCCTGCATATTAGCGAACTTATCATAGAAAGCTCGTAGCACAAGCATGAGGGTAGTAAGGCGCTGTTGGCCATCAATGACCTCTGATTTTCCTGCGCTATTTTTATACATCACAATCGAACCGAGAAAATACTCTTCATTCTCGTCAAATTCTTCGTAATTATTATTGGGGAATGCGAATAGAAAAATATCATCCCAAAGGGTTTGGCACTGCTCCTCATCCCAAGCATAAGGGCGCTGGTAATCTGGGATAAGAAAGTCTGCCTTCCTATCGGATAGCAGTGCGAATATAGTTTTTTGATCCACATTCAGTTTTGACATTTTTCATTCTCCTATCGACAGTTAGTAAATGTCTTGGTTTAAAGGGAACTCATAGGCATCTGGACGTAGACCAAGCGCTTCTCTTTTTGCGTAATTGACACCTCAAAAGCATGTGAGAAGGCAGAGCCGCACGCAGAGGTACCGAGGCGGAGCCTCGATACCAGAAGGAAAGTCGGTGCGGTTCATACCTCACCGCACCATTACCCATCAAGCCCTCAAGCCCATGCCCGAAACCATGAATTCA
>SLIM01000279.1 GCA_007135625.1 Gammaproteobacteria bacterium | reverse complement strand
CCCCGCCGATCAGCGGCTAGACCCCGGTTGGTGGCGGTGGCTGGCGCTGCTGTTTGCTAGCGGCTGGTTGGCTACCCTGCTGCTCTGGGGTGGCAGCTACTACCGCGCCCGCCGGGCCGAGCGGGCGGGCGGTTTGCGTGCTTCTTGGCGTAGCGCCCCGAGTCACCGCGCTATCCAGCGGGCGTGCCAGCGTAATGCCCCGGAGCAGGCGAGTGAGGCGCTGCTCGCTTGGGCGGCGGCGCACTGGCCCGACCACCCTCCGCGCTCCCTCGGCGCACTTGCGGCGCGTACCGATGCCGCCACTGCCGAGCAGTTACAGCAGCTTGACCGCAGTCGCTATGCCCCCGGTGCGGAGGGTTGGAAAGGGCAGCCGCTGTGGGAGGCGTGGCAGGCGTGGCGGCGGCAGGCGGCACATTCAGCGCCTGAGCAGGAGCAGTCGGCAGTGCCGTTGGCACCGTTGTGTTGAGGACGTTTCGCTAGGCGCGAGAAGCGGTAACCGTGAAAGGCGCGAGCTAGCCAATAGCGCTGGTTCGCGATTGTAGCGCTTTTCGCGGCTACCAAGGAATAACAACTATCATGACGACAGTATTCTACACACTCTTCGAATGCGTCGCCCCAAGGACTTGACCAAATTCTTGACTATCTCTTCGAGCGGGGAGTATACTTCGAACTTAGACGGTTAGATTTCCTATCCTGCGTATATTTACAACCAAGAGGTCAAGGTATGAAAAGCTCTGCTCTTCGGATGGTGACTGCTCTACTCTTCGCGTCTTTTAGCCTCACCGCCTGGTCTGCCGAACTGAAAATCGGTGCGGCTAGCGAAACGGGGGAATACACCAACAGCATCGTACCCGCGCTGGACAGAAAACTTCAACCACATGGCTACCGTGCGACGGCGCAACTCTCCCAGGGGAGCCAGCAGAATGTCGAGGATGTCGCTGCGGGCAGGCTGATGGTGGCGCTCTCCCAGTGGGACGTGGCGGCTTTGGCGATGGCCGAGGGGGCGGCGGACAAGCTGACTCTGATTGGCAAAATCGCTCCCGAGGCGCTGCTCTGCGCGGTCAATACCGAGGGCAGGGCACGCTCGTTGCATGATTTTACCGATCAGCGTGAGATCCCGCTTAAGGTTTCGGTCGGCGGTGAGAAGAGCGGTGCTGCTAGAACCTTTGCCTATCTGCAAACGCTCGACCCACGCTTGCAGGGTGTGGAGTTGGTCTATGAACCCGATATCGCCGCTGAGCTGCACCGCTTGACCTCGAAGGCTCGGGATGCGGTCTGTTTCATGATGATGCCCAACCCCGATAACCCCCTACTGAGAATGGTGCATAAAGAGAGTAATCTGGAGTTCATCGACTTCGTGAATACTCGGCTGGCCAATGCACGGATCGGTGGCAGGTCGGTGTACGATGTGATTGAGGTGCCGGTGAGTCCGGGAGTTTGGGGCATCGGGGCCAAGACTGTGACCACTTTGGTGACTTGGGTGGGTCTGGTTGTGAACCAGGAACAGGCTGACTTGGGCCTCACGGTGCTGCTCAATAGCATTGCCAATGAGCCGGATCTGCTGCCGCCAAACTCCGCTGCCGGTAAGGCTATGCTGCTCTATGATCAGTATAAAGTGACGGCGAGCGAAACGGCGCGAAGCTGGTCGGAGAGGGCGAGCGACGCGGCACGGGATCTGACCGAAAAAGCGAGAGAGGTAATCGACAGCAAGTAGTCTCAATCCGGGGCCGGGCCGTCTCTTTGCTGGTTGGCGGCAGGCCAAAATGGGTGATAACCCTTGACGATCATCGAAAATGGAGAATGCATCATGAGAGCAATTGGTAGACTCTTTCACTCCACGGCCTACGCCGTGGTTGCGCTGGTGCTGCTGCTGGCCGCCGCGCCGCTGCATGCGACCAGCACCTTTTCCGACTTGGTGGGCCAGGTGCCGGTGGGTACGGTGCAGGATGGCGCTGCCTTGCAGGCCCCTTACTTGACCTGGGGCGGTGACGTGGCCACCTTTATGGCTAATGGCGGAGTTACCACCCAGCCCGATTCGATTTACGGTAAATTGGGTCTTGCGGTGAATATGGTCTCGGGCGACGACTTCGTGGCCCAGGTACAGCGCTATCTGAAAGGCGAATCGCCTTTTCTGCGCGGCACGATACGCATGATCGGCATGGCTTCCGAAGTGCTGTCGCAAGATCCGCGCACCGAGCCGGTGATGTTCTTGCAACTCACTTGGTCGGCGGGCGACCACTTGGTGTCGCGGGGTACGCTGAGGACGCTGAGCGACCTCAAAGGCAAGAAGATCGTGCTGCAACGGGGCGGCCCCCATGTCGGTATGCTGGACGATGTGCTGAGGGCGGCACGCCTCTCCTGGAGTGATGTGGATGTGGTCTGGGTGGATGATCTCACCGGCCCCGGCGGGGCTGCCGCACGCTTTCGCAACGATCCCAGCGTGGCGGCCTGCCTGGTGATCTCGCCCGATATGTTCGCCCTTACCGGCGGTCTGAACGAACGCGGGAGCGGCAAGGACGGTACCGTGCAGGATGCCCGGGTGCTGGTCTCCACTGCCCAGATGAGCCGCTCTATCGGTGATGTCTATGCGGTGCGCAAGGACTATTTCGAGGCGCATCGGGATCAAGTGGAACGCTTCGCTTCGGGCTATCTCAAGGCCAGTGAAGAGCTGGTGGCGCTGAGAAGGGCGTTCGAACAGGGTGGTAGCGCCGAGTATCGCAAGGTTCTGCAGATGGCCCAGGAGATTTTCGGCAAAGAGGTGTTGCCTACCCTGGATGAGGATGCCCACGGTCTGATCGCCGATGCCTCTTTTGTCGGTCTGCCCGGCAATGTCAGCTTCTTTACCGATGCGGGTAACCTTTCGGGCTTTGGACCCAAGAGCGAGGCGGCGCTGAGGCTGGCGGTGGAGCGGGGCTTCGCCCGCTCGCCCGGCAAGATCAGTAATGCCAATCTCGATTACGCCAAGTTGGCCGCTCTCGGCTCGATCCAGGCTCCCGTGGCCAGCGCCCCGACCGCCCGCTTCGCCGAGCTGCGGCCTACCGACCTCTTCCCGGATGATCCAGTGCAGCGTGCGGCGGCGGCAGATAACACAATTCTGAGCTTCACTGTCAATTTTGAGCCGAATCAATCGGAGTTCAGCGCAGCCCAGTACGGCAATGAGTTCCAGCGTGCCGTGGAGGCGGCTTCTACTTTTGGCAACGCGGTGGTTGCCATTGGTGGCCATGCTGACCCCACACTGATGCTCCGTTATCTGGTCGAGTCCGGTATGGCCAAGGGGATTTTGACCCGCAGCGGTTCCAGTGGCAATTATCAGTATGAACTTAATGGTAGCTCTTTCGATCTGGCAGATCCCGACCGGGTACACCAGACGGTGCGCGCCGGAACCTTCAGCGGCGGGGTGCAAAACGATCCGATGCAGACTCTGCAAGCGCTGGAGCAGTTGTCCCAAGATCGGGCGGAGGCGGTGAAAAAGGCTATCGTGGAGTACGCCAATGCCAAAGGGTATCGCTTGGATGACTCCCAAATTCAGCCGGTAGGGGTCGGGGCGCGGGAGCCGGTGGTGGCCAGGCCGAGTACCCAGCAGGAAGCGTACCAGAACATGCGTGTGGAGTTTCGCTTAATGCGAGTGCCGGTGGAGGCAATTAGCGCGGGTGACTTCGACTTCTGAGCGAAACCTGCGAAGGGGCGAAGGGGCGACTCTGTTCGCCCCTGCTTATGGAGGCCGACCGGTGGGAGGCCTCGACTTGCTGTTTTCTGCTTGCTTCAAAAATATGGCGGAGAGGGTGGGATTCGAACCCACGTGGGGCTTACGCCCCCAACGGATTTCGAGTCCGCGCCGGTATGGCCACTTCGGTACCTCTCCATTGGAACGGCGAAGTATAGTACAAAATGGAGCATGGCGCTATCGGAAAATCTACGGTTTTACCCCCCGACCTCCCCTTGCAGCAGTTCAATCATCTCCTCCACACTCATCCGCCCGCTCAGGTCGCTCCCCTCCAGCAGGTTATCGGCGAGGTCGCGTTTGTGAGCGTGGAGCCGGACAATTTTCTCCTCAATGGTCTCTTTCGCCACCAGGCGATAGACCGTGACCGGGCGCTTCTGGCCGATGCGGTGGGCGCGGTCGGAGGCTTGATCCTCGACCGCTGGGTTCCACCAGGGATCCATGTGGATCACATAATCGGCGGCGGTGAGGTTCAGGCCGGAGCCACCGGCCCGCAGGCTGATCAGAAAGAGATCCCCTTTGCCGCGCTGAAAGGCGCTCACCTCTTCGGCCCGCTGCTTGCTCGGGGTGGAGCCGTCGAGGTAGCGGTAGTCGATCTGCTTGCGGTCGAGATATTCGCGCAGTAGCCGCAGGTGGCCGACGAATTGGCTGAAAACGAGCGCTTTGTGGCGGTTCGCACGCAGCTCTTCGACGATTTCGGCAAAGAGTTGCAGCTTGGCGCTGGGGAGGTCGCTCTCGGGGAGGACGAGGCGCGGGTTGCAGCAGGCCTGGCGCAGGCGGGTGATCTCGGCGAGGAGCTGAATGTGGCGCTGGCCGCCGCTCTGGTCGCTATTGCGTATCCGATCCAGGGCAAGCATCCGCTGCGCCTGGTAGAAGGTCTGCTCCGCTTCGCTCAGTTCGACATGCAGGGTGATCTCGGTGCGCTCGGGGAGTTCGGTGAGGACATCGCTCTTGAGACGGCGCAGAATGAAGGGGCGGATCAGTTGGCGCAGCCGCTGTTTGACGGCGGGGTCGTTGTGCTGCTCAATGGGAACGGCGTAGCGCCGGTTGAAGCGTTCGAGGGAGCCGAGCAGGCCGGGGTTGATCAGACGAAAGAGCGTCCACAGCTCGCCGAGGTGGTTTTCAATGGGGGTGCCGGTGGTGATTAGACGAAACCCTGCGGTGAGTGACATTGCCGCTTGGGAGCGTTTGGTGAGGGTGTTTTTTAACGCCTGCGCCTCGTCGGCGACCAGGGTCGTCCAGGGGATTTCGCGCAGCCGTTCGCTCTCGGCTTGCATCAGGCCGTAGCTGCACACCACCAGGTCGTAGGGGCCGAGGGCGGCGAGTTGGGCGCTGCGGTTGCTGCCGCCGAAGCGGATCAGGTTGAGGGTGGGGGCGAAGCGGGCGGCCTCTTCCAGCCAGTTGTTGCAGACCGAGGTGGGGGCCAGTACCAGGGTCGCTCCCTGTTCGGCGCGGCTAAGGATAAGGGCAAGGGCTTGCAGGGTTTTGCCCAGCCCCATATCATCGGCGAGGCAGGCCCCGGCTCCCCAGTGGGCGAGGCGGGCGAGCCAGTGGAAGCCGGTGAGCTGGTAGTCGCGCAGTTCGGCGCAGAGGGTGCTGGGCAGTTCGGGGCGAAACTCGCGCACCTGCTCCAGGCGGGTGAGCTGCTGCTGCCAGGCGGGGGTGGCGGTCACCTCCATGCCGTTGGTCAGCTCCTCCAGCAGTGGAGCGGTCAGGGGATGGATGCCGCCGCCGTCGGCGAGGTCGCGCAGCCCGTCAATGCGCCGCCGCAGGTCGCGGGTGAGGGTGAGAAACTCCTCTTCGCCCAGCCGCAGGTAGCGCCCGTTGCTCTCATCCATCAGGGCGAAGAGATCCTTGAGCGAGATCGCCCGCTGCTCGTCAATCTGCAACTCGCCGTCGAGGCCGAGCCACTCCTGCTGTTGATGAATCGCGATGCGTAGCCGGCCGACCCCAATCGGGTTGGTGAGGCGAATGCGTCGCCCCTGGGGCCAGTCGAGGGTAATCGCGTCGCCCAGTTGTTGCAGCGCCATCAGGGTGTCGAGCGCCTGTTCCGGGTCGCTAATGATCCAGTTCCACTCTTCGTCTGGGTTGAGCTGGGGGCAGGCTTCCAGGATGCGGGCGGCGATCTGCCGCTCCGCCTCCAGATCGCGCTCGGTGTGGAGACTCTTGCCGTCCACCTCGCAAAACAGGCTGCTGCGCCCCTCGCCGGGGCGCAGGGTCGGGCCATATTCGCCGAAGGGCTGCACATAGCACTCCATCGCTAACCCTTCGCCGAGCGGCTTGAGGTAGAGGTGCGGTTTGGCGGCGGAAACTACCTCTTCTGCCGAATGGTGTTCGCCGATGCCGATGTCGGAGTGGATGGTGAGGAGTGGGGCGATGGTGGCGATGCTGGTGAGTACCTGCTCGCGGGCGGTAGCGGGTACGCTGAGTCCGTTGCTGCCGAGAATCTCGGCTACCCGGCGGTGGGTGTTGCTGAAGCGGACGACGCGCAGGCGGCGTGGCCCCTCTTCGAGGAGTCGCAGTTGCTGCCCGGTTGGCGGGGGCGTAGGTTGCAGTTGCAACAGCAGTCGCTGCTGTTGCTGCTGAATCTCCAGTACCGGTTCGCCGGCGACCAGTTCGACCGGGCGTTCGAGGTCATCTTCCCGAAACAGCAGCGGGTGACCAATCGCCGCAAGTAGGGCACTCTCGGGATTGATGGTGTAGATCTTTTTGGCGATGCGCCCGTAGAGACCGGGCTTTAGTTCAACCTGAATGGCGCGGCAGATCTCCTGATCCTGCTCGCTGAGGTAGGTAAGCGTCTCGTCCTCTTCGTGGAGTCGCTCCAGTGCGACCGGACGACCGCGCCCCCAGCTCCCGTTCTTGCCCAGCCGCTGCTCACGCGCCACTAGGGTGTAGCCCAGACCTTGCTCAGGAATTAACCGCCAGCTCATGCGCAGATCGGATTGACCGCCGCCACTTTCGGCCACCTGCTGCAGGGCGTAGAGCGCCTGTTCCCACGACTCTTGGGTGGTTGTCAGTGAGGTGATCGGTACGAAGGGCAGCTCGTCGCTAGGCGGTTCTACGCTCTTCCTCCATCCGCTTTCAATGGTGCTAAACAGGTGGACGCACTGCTCGGCAAACCAGAACCACCCCCCCTGCTTGGCGGCCTCGCAGTAGTCGGGGAGACGGGCGACCTGACGGGCCGCCAGATCTTGCTCTAACCAGTGCAGGGCGAGGGCGCGAATCAGGTCAAGATAAGGTTCGACCACTAGCGGTTCGCGCCGTAGCCAGACACTGTCGGCGAACTCCATGCGCCCGCTGAGTATTTCGATAGTGTCGCGCAGGGTGCGCAGTACGGGTTCGAAATAGTCGTCACACGCCTGCTCCAGCGCCCGCTCCACCTGCTCGCTCGCCTGGGTTAGGGCGAGTGGGTCGGCGCCGCGTAGCAGTGCCAGCACGAAGAAGACCCCGGCAAGTCCTGGAACATAGCCGCCTCCCCGTCGCCCCCGCCGACGCAGCAGTGCTTGGGCGTTGGTAAAGGCATTCACCGCATCGCGATCACGCCCTTGCAGAAAGCGGATCGCGCCCAATTGAGCCAGCATCGTGCTGCTGGAATCGTTCGGCAGCAGCGCTTCGGCCTGCGCAGGTCGGCCACGAAACAGCCACTGCTCTCCTAGCCAGAACCGAATCGCCGGATCTTCACTCTGCGCAAACTGTTGCAGGGCCAGCTCCCAGACCGGATTGGCCGCCTCTAGGTAACGTGCCGCTTCGTTGAGCAGCGGGGCGAGGGTGTGAAATTGCAGGGAGGTGGAGAGTTGCTGAAACCACTCGAGGTCGAATGGCGTGGTGCAGATCTGCAATAGCGGCTCTACCCCGCTCACCCCGCTGCGCAGCTCTCCACCGGTACGCGAGCGCAGCAGCCCAAGCAGCTCGCGTTCCCGTCGGGCGTAGAGGTGGTTGCGTACCTCACGGTAGTAGTGCGTGTCGGCGGGGGGGGCGTACTCCGAGTTGTTACGCAGTTCGTCATTACAGGCCAGCAGCATGCGTGCGAAGCCGCGTGTCGCGACTACTTCACGAGTGATTAACTCGACCAGCTCCGGGGAACACTGCAGGAGACCCTCTTGGAGCTGGATCACTCCGCGCTGCAACAGTTGCTCGCGCAGTGCTGCGGTTACCTCTCCCCTCGGTTGGGAGTCTTTGCCATACAGCCGCTCAACCATTTTTCGTAACCGCCCTAGAGAGAGCGGGTAGTAACAGATCGAGAGTACCCACAACACCTGCCGCTGTGCCAGCGGTAGCGCGGTGTAGCGCTCCCAAGCTGCGGGGAAAAAAGGCTCAGCAATCGCCGCACAATATTTTCTTGCCTTCGACACAGCGACCTATGCTCCTTAAAATAACCACGCTACAAACGAAAGGAGACTATTTTACCACACCTGTCGGTATGCAGTCGCTGGGAATATCGCGGGGAACAGGGAACAGGAAACAGAGGACGGAGGGCAGAAGAGAGCAGAGAAGAGAAGAGCAGAGAAGAGCAGAGAGCCGAAGTGTAGGGCTGATACCCGCAGGGCGATCTACTACGGCGGGCCTTGATCACGGCCCGGCCAAAACTGTACCCTGCAAATCTGTTTTGATCAGCGATCTACGACGTAGGTCGCAGCTTGCAGCAGCGCAGCAGCATAGTAGCGCAGCAGCGAGCAGTGCGCAGTGCAGCAGTGCATGAAAAATGGCGATCCTCCAACTCCAGTGGTATGATAGGTG
>SLIM01000280.1 GCA_007135625.1 Gammaproteobacteria bacterium | reverse complement strand
CACCTCGCACCTCGCACCTCGCACCTCGCACCTACCAAGTCAACCGCCGATAGATATCGGAGACTTTTAACGGCAAGGCGGCGACCTGATCGACCAACGTCCAGGCGGCGGGGCCGTAGAGGTGGGAGAGGTAGTCACGGGCCTCATGATCAATGGTGATGCAGTAGGGGTGAATTCCGGCGCGGCGCGACTCAATAAGGGCGCGGCGGGTATCCTCAATCCCGTAGTCACCGCGATAGTTGTCGTAGTCATCCGGCTTGCCGTCGGAGAGGGTGATCAAGATGCGGGTGCGGGCATCAACGGCGGTGAGCAGGTGAGTGAGGTGGCGAATGGCAAAGCCCATGCGGGTGTAGTCGCGGGCATCAATAGCGGCGATGCGGCGCTGGATCAGCTCGCTATAGGGTTCATGCAGCCGCTTCACCGGATAGAGCTCGCAGCGCTTGCGGGTGATGCTGGAGAAGCCGTAGATGGCGTAGCGATCCCCCAGCCGCTCCAGCGCTTCGCACAGCAGAATCAGCGACTCGCGCTCCGCCTGGTTGATCCAGCCACGGGTGGAGCCGCTCATATCGACCATAAAAATCACCGCGATATTGCGCTCATAACGCTGGTTACGGGTAAACATCCGGTCGCTCATTTCGCGCCCGTCGCGGGCATCGGCGAGGGCGGCGACCAGGGCATCGAGGTCGATCTCATCGCCGTGGCTCTGCCGTTTGAGGCGGCGCTCGGCATCGCGCATCGCCTCGAAGGTGCGGCGTAACTGCTTCACCAAGCCGTGGTATTTAGTGAGGGTGAGCGCTCGAAAATCGGCATCGCCCGGCTCCAGCTCGACCTCGCGCACCGCACACCACCCTTTGCGGTAGCTTTTGCGGCGGTAGTCCCACTCGGGATAGAGCAGCGCCCCCTGTTCGTGGTAGGTGCCGCTCCAGGCGCTGCTGCTGTCGGGTTCCTCTTCGCCAAAGAGGCGCGGGTCATAGCTGCCCGGCCCGGCAGGTTCCAAGTAGTGGTCGGGAATCTCCCCCAGATCGAGCAGGATCGAGCTGAGGGTTTCGCGCACCTCATCGGGCAGCGGCAAGGGGCGACCGTCGAGCAGCAGTTCGGGAGGTTCGAGGGTCGCCGCCTCCGGGTCTGGTGGGGTGGGCGGGCGCAGGGTGAAGCCACCGCCCTGTTTGCGCGGGGTTGCTTGGGGTTCGCTCTCCTGCTGCAACTGGTGCAGCCGCACCTTGAGCAGGAGCCGCTCCCGCTCGATGCGGGCGGCCATTCGCGCCGCCGTCGGCTCCGGTTGCAGGACTCCGTGCCAGGGGAGGGGAGGGGGAGCGGTGTGGTGGGGGGCGAGGCGCTGGGTGAGCGCCAGGATGTGGTGGGACTCAGCGCCGCTGGTGGCGAGGTGGCGGCGTAGCGGCTGCCACGCCTGCTGCTGTTCGGCGGAAAGCAGTTGCTGGGCGAGGCGCTCGATCTCGCGCCACAGTCCCGGCATCTCTTGCGCGATTCGCCGCTCCAGCCGCAGGCTCTCCAGGGCATGAAAGAGGGCGATAAACTCCGCCGATTGCGGCAGTAACTGGGAGACCATGCGAAAGGTGCCGTAGCGGGTCTGCGCCCAGAGCTGGGCGATGGTCGCTTTGTAGAGCAGGAAGTTGTCGCGGGGAGTCTCTAGCTCGGCGATGAGCGGGGGAAGAAAGAGGGTCTCGCTGTCGCTCCAGGCCTGCTGGTCGCTGCCGATGCGCAGTCGCCGCCCGCTCAGGCCGCAGATAAAGCGCTCCAGCACCCCTTCGTGCTGCTCCAGGATGGCCCCGCAGCGGCAGGCGTGGTGGTGGTGCAGAAAGTGGTCGAGATCCTCCATCACCAGCTTGGCGGGGCGCAACCCTTCGCGGTCGTAGAGATCCATCGCGTGAAGTACCCACCCCTCCAGCAGCGAGCGCTCGACCTGGGCGATCACCGCAGCGACTTGGGTGGCATATTGGTAGCCCAGTTCAATATGGGTGCTGGCGACCCGCTCCGTCCACTCCAGAATATACCCCTGATCGGCGGCATTGAGCTGCGCCAGCGCCTCGGCGGCGGGTACCACGTTGCGGTAGCTATACTCGGTCTCCAGCAGAGTATCGAGCAGGCTCTCCAGGTCGGCGGCGCAGAGCGGGGCGCTCATGCCTCCCCCTTAAAAGAGCGAAGAGGCGAGTTCATCGACCGCCGCCACCATCTCCGGGTCGTCGCTGAGGGCTTGGGCAATCGCTCCGCGACAGGCGCTCAAGGGGGGGACTCCGGCGTTCATCAATTTACCGGCGTGGACCAGCAAGCGGGTGCTGGCCCCCTCTTCCAGTCCCGCCCCCTTGAGATTACGGGTCATCGCGGCAAAGCGCACCAGGCGCTCGGCAACCGCTAGCTCCAGGCCGCTTTCGCGGGCGACAATCGCCGCCTCCTGCTCCGCCCCGGGATAGTCAAACTCCAGCGCCACAAAGCGCTGGCGAGTGCTCTGCTTGAGATCTTTAAGGACGCTCTGGTAGCCGGGGTTGTAGGAGACCGCCAGCGAGAACTCGGGCGGGGCGAGCAGCAGAGTGGCGAGCTTGTCAATGGGCAGCACCCGCCGGTCATCGGCGAGTGGGTGAATCACCACCATCGAATCCTTGCGCGCCTCGACAATCTCATCCAGATAGCAGATCCCCCCGGCGCGTACCGCTTGGGCAAGGGGGCCATCGACCCAGACCGTCTCCCCGCCCTTGACCAGGTAGCGCCCCACCAGGTCGGAGGCGGTGAGGTCGTCGTGGCAGGAGACGGTAATCAGTGGTCGCCCCAAGCGCCACGCCATGTACTCCATGAAGCGGGTCTTGCCGCAACCGGTCGGCCCTTTGAGCAGCAGCGGCAGGCGGTTGTGGTAGGCCGCTTCAAACAGCTCGATCTCATCCCCGCTCGCCTGATAGAACGGCTCTTCGATAATTCGGTACTCATCCAGCCGCAGACTTTGCGCTTCCACAACGACTCCTTACTAATAACCGCTACTGTACAGCGACATGGGGGCCGCGTGCTTGCTTCACAAGAGGGGAGTGACTTGCGCTTCCGCTCGCTCCCCTCTTCTCGGCTCCCTGTCCTTAGCTATATAAGGCTTATAGGCCGTCCAGGTCATCACCCCGACTCTCTCCCTTGAGCTGATCGAGGATGCGCGGATAGAGGCGCAGTTGCTCGTTGATGTTCAGCACGTCGAAAGAGGCGACGCAGTGGAGTAGATTCTCACTGTAGCGCACTAGCGGTTCCAGTGCTGCCTGCTCGGCATCGTGCTTGAGCCTTAGGGCGAAGCGCTCAATCTCAGGAAAAAGGCAGTTGCGGCTGACCTGCTGCCACTGCTTCCGATACTCCCCCTGTAATCGCGACTCCAGTTGCGCAAAGGCGATCTGCTGCTCGGCGTTTAGTTGAATCGACTTCTCCTCCTTCCGGCGCTCAGGCGGCTTTTCTTGCTGATGCGGTAACAGCTTGGCCATCGCTCCAAGCAGCTCTTTTCTGCGTACCGGCTTGAAGAGAACCTCGTTAAACCCCCGTTGCCGCAGCCGCTCGCGATCACTGTGAATCACCGAAGCGGTTAGCGCAATCACGGGAATATCGTGCAACAGCGGTGCTGCCCGCATTTGGTCTAACGCCTCCTCCCCATCCATTACCGGCATGCGCAGATCCATCAGCACGATATCGGGCGGGTTGTGCTTTGCTTGCTCCACCGCTTCACTGCCATTCACCGCAAACTCCAGCACGAGGCCGCTCCCCTTAAGATAGGCATCGACCAATACCCGATTGCTCTCCACATCATCAACCACCAACACACTCGCCCCCTCAAACAGAAATCCCTCCTGCCTCTCCTCCTCAATGCGTCCGAGCTGCTCGCGTGCGGCCAGCGGAACATAGGGCAGGGTGACGATAAAACGACTCCCCTCGCCCGGAGTACTCTCAGCGCGAATATCGCCGCGCATCATCTCGACCAACCGCTTACAGATCGCCAGCCCCAGCCCGGCACCATCCTGCCGCCGGCTATCACTCCCCTCCTGCTGCTCGAAGCTCTCAAAGACCCGAAAGATCATCTCCGGCACAATTCCGCGCCCGGTATCCTCCACCGTAATTCGCAATCCGATGACCTCGCACCCCTCCGTCACCGGGACCAGTGGCTCTAGCGTCAACCCGATATGGCCCTGCTCGGTAAATTTAATTGCATTGCCAACTAGGTTGAGCAGGATCTGCCGCATACGCACCTCATCCAAGAGCAACATCTTCGGCAGATCGGGCGAAACGCGCAGCAGCAGGGGCAATTTTTTCTGTTGCAGACGTAACGAGAAGATCTGCTCAACCTCGCTCATCAGAGCGCGAATATCGACCGGAGTCGGGAGCAGCTCCAGCTTACCCGCCTCGACCCGCGACAGATCGAGAATATCGTTAATCAACTGCAACAGGTTTTTACCCGCCTTACTAATCGCCTCCAGATAGCCCGCTGGCTCCGGCTGGGTAACCCGATCCCGGAGCAGGGCTGAAAAGCCGAGAATGGCGTTCATCGGTGTCCGAATCTCATGGCTCATATTGGCCAGGAAGGTCGATTTTGCACGATTCGCCGCCTCCGCCTCCTCCTTCGCCTGAATCAACGCCAACTCCGCCTTTTTGCGCTCGGTAATATCCTCCCCGGCACTTAGCGATCCGACAATACAGCCGCCCTCTACAATACAGCTATTGTGCCAGGCGATCATGCGACGGCTTCCATTGCGGGCGATCACCTCATGCTCAAAATACTCCACCTCCTCCAGATCCCCGGCAATCACCCGATAGAAGACCTCGGTCACGCGCAACCGAATCTTGCCACGCGGGACACACCGATCAAACCAGTTTACCCCCAACAGATCCTGTTGTGAATAGCCGAGAAGCTGGCACCCTTTGCGATTAATCAGGGTGATCTGCCCCTGCCGGTCGAGCGCGATAATAATCGCTTCTACGGTATTGATATACTGCTCCGCCTTATTGCGCTCCCGCCGCAGCGCCTCTACCGCCCGCTCCGCCTGCTCCTTGGCCTCATGCACCCGCATGCGCGCCAACCGCTCCTCGGTAACATCAAAGATCAGACCGGAGATCAGATCGACCCCGCCGCCCATCGTGCGCTGCACCGAGGCGAGGGTATGGATATAGCAGAGCTGGTGGTCGGGACGCTGAATGCGGTACTCCTCATCCATGCGTTCACTTTTGCCCCCCAGCAGTCGCTCCAGGGCCTGGCGCACCTGCGGCAGATCTTCCGGGTCGATACAGCGAAACCAGTCGCGATAGCTGCCATCAAAGTGGGCCGGATCGACCCCTAAAATCTCCATGCCCCGCTCATCCCACTCCACCAGCTCACTCCCCGCATGGTGATGAAAGGTTCCCGCTTGTGCCGCCTCCAGGGCCAACTGCAAGCGCGTCTGATTCTCCAGCAGACGTTTCTCCAAACGCAGATGCTCGGTAATATCGGTGGCAATACCGCAAATCGACCAGGGCGCACCCTCCTGATCAAACAGCAGCGTTTTAGCCACAATAAAGACATGCCTGGCCCCGCGAATCGAAAAGGTATGCTCAGAAAAAGAGGAGAGCTGATCCGACTCAATCAGGCGGCGATCAATCTCCCCCAACTGGGTCGCAATCTCCACTCCGAACAGCTCCAGATCACGCTTATTCAAGCAGCGCTCCGGGTCGCTCTCCAGCAGATTGCCGAAGGCGCGATTCACCAAAATATAGCGCCCATCCAGATCCTTTAAAAAGATCAGCGCATCGGCATTATCAATAATGTCGCGCAACAGCCGTTTGTTATCGCTTAACGCCTGCTCGGAGCGCTGCCGCTGCCGCAGCTCCGCTTGCAGTCGGGCAATCCACCACAAGCCCGCCGCTAGCAGCAGCAGGAAGCCAGCCACTAGCAAGGCAACGCCGCGGAGCAGCGTGGTGGAGTTGCTTGCGAGCGGGGAGGGGGGAGCGATGTGTTCAGGTGGTGCGGGTGGTAGCGCTGGCGCTGACTCTTCTGCTGCAGCCGGGGGACGATAGATCAGTCCGTGTGGCAACTCCGGCGAGTCGAGCAGCCCCATGCGCTCATAGGTCGCAGCAATTTCGGCAAAACGCCCGACGTGAAGACTCCCCAGCGCTACCCGGTCGGCCATCACCAAGCTCGCCACCACCTCCGCCTCATAGGCCAACTGCGCCTCCGACAACCCCGGTGCATAGCGCTGCCGAATAAGCGTAATCGCCTGTTGCGGGTGCTTTAGGGCGTACTCCCATCCTTTAAGGGTAGCAGTAGCCATCTGCTCCACCCGCTGCCAACGTCGCGCCTCGGTCGCACTGGCGAAGAGGTTGTCTCCATAAAAATCAATTCCATAACTCTGCGGGCGCACCAAATGAAAAGGGATCTCCAGACTGCGCAGCACAAACGGCTCCCGTCCCAAATCGGCTCCGATCACATCGACCTCGCGGTTCATCCAGGCGGTTAGCGGATCCCCGGCGAATGGCTGCCGCTCCAGCGTTAACGCCTCCCCTTGATCGACCCCCAAGGTCTCTATTAACGTCGCCAATAGCGGCAGGCCATCCTCACCGCTGGTGTCGATCCAGAGTTTCTTGCCACGCATTTCGTATGGGCTTAGAATCTCCGCCTCAGGATGGGTTAGAAAAAACATGGGCGAACGCTGAAAGATCTGCGCCACAACCACCACTGGCTTGGCTTGGTAGTGGCTCCAGATCAGCCCGGCACTGCCAATCCCATACTCCGCCTCCCCATTCACCACCCGATCCACGACCGAAAGTTGCTTCTCTCCCCCCTCCAGCAGCTCGACCTTTAGCCCCTGCTCGGCATAAAATCCCTTTTCAATAGCCATATAGTAGCCGGCAAATCGGAAACCATGCGTGGCACTCAACTGCAACCGCACCATCTCCACAGAGTTCCCCCCAGCCTGGCTCACTCCTCCCGCGAGCAGCAGTAAAAACAATAAAAGCAGTTGCATAGAGAAGTCTCCCGAGAGGAGTGCGTAGGAGCAAGAGAGGAGGCCGTACCTCCAGGCCGATTGATCTCCTCGGTGGAAGCATGGAGTTACCCCGACGCAATCGACAATCCACCAATACAGAGAGACGAATCATACCGTATCACGCCACAGTTGCGCTATACGGAATCCAACCTCTTTGCTCAACTACACCACCGCTCCGGCAAGAGTTGGGTGACCACAAAGAGCAGTGCGGCCGCACTGACGATGGAGGGGCCAGAAGGCGTGTCCCAATGCCAAGAGGCGGCGAGGCCGCCACTGACTGCGAGCAGGCCGAGGATGGCGGCGATTAAGGCCATCTGCTCTGGGGTACGACTCAGGCGGCGGGCAGCGGCGGCGGGGATGATTAGCATGGAGGTGATGAGGAGTACGCCAACGATCTTCATCGCAATCGCAATCATTAACGCAATCATCAGCATAAAGGCGAGACGTACCCACAGCACCGGAACGCCTTCCACCTGCGCCAGCTCCTCATCGACGGTAATCGCCAGCAGCGAGCGCCAGAGCCACGCCAAGGCGGCGAGTAGCAGCACCCCACCGCCCCAGATCCAGAGGAGATCACCGCCGCTCACCGCTAGAATATCCCCAAACAGGTAGCCCATCAGGTCAACCCGCATGGTCTGCTGCAAGGCTATCGCAACCAGCCCGAGCGAGAGGGTGCTGTGGGCGAGGATGCCGAGCAGGGTGTCGGTCGCCAATTGGCGGCGACTCTGCAACAGCAGAAGCAATAGTGAAATTACTATCGCGATAGCCATCACCGCTAGGTTGAGGTCGATAGCGAAAATCGCTCCCAAGGCGACCCCGAGCAGTGCGGAGTGGGAGAGGGTATCGCCAAAGTAGGCCATCCGTCGCCATACCACAAAGACCCCTAGCGGAGCGGCGACCAGGGCGACCCCAAACCCGGCAAGGGCAGCGCGTAGCATAAAATCATCAATCATAATGCAGTACTTCCGCCAAACCAGCCTTTTTCGGTCAAGACATCGAAAGCCAGCTTAATTTGGCGAGGCGTAAATTGCTTCTTACGTTCATTCCATTGATGAACCTTTGAGATTACTTCATCTTTCGTGGTAGCGTTTTCTTTTGTGACAACCCAGTGGACTGTCGCAAGCAGCTCCATTCCGAAAGGAGATTCAAAGCCGTCAACCAGATGGGAAACTTTATCGAAATGCTGCTTTGTATGAGGATGTTCTTGAATGAACTTTGAAGCATCCTCGTAGGCTCCCGGTACCAATTTAAGCTCTTTATCCGGCATGTCTCCACCATCTGCATAGCCTGACAGCAGATGACCCTCCACTGCATTTAGAACATGCCTCAAGTTTTCTGCATACGGGCCGTAGATATTCTTCTCGTATTTCAAGCGGAGAGGTTCGCCGCTTTCCTGTAGGAAATACATAAGCTTGTGAACCTCAAGAAGTGAGACAAATGGATCTAACAACCCTGCCAAGTAACGATGTACGAGTTCAACCAATGCCGCACGACCCGGAGTCAT
>SLIM01000064.1 GCA_007135625.1 Gammaproteobacteria bacterium | reverse complement strand
TCCTCTATCCTCTGCTCTACATGACATGCATCTATTCCCTCCGCTTCACCGGTCTTTGCCACCCCAGCACAGTACGCTGCTCACTCGCCCGGCAGAGGGTCAACTCCCCCTCTGGAGCATCACGGGTAATGGTCGAACCGGCCCCGATAGTCGCCCCACTGCCGACCGTCACCGGCGCGACCAGTTGGCTATCGGAACCGATAAAGGCATCATCGCCGATCACCGTGCGGTGCTTATTGGCACCATCGTAGTTACAGGTGATGGTACCCGCCCCGACATTCACCCGCGCCCCGATCTCACTGTCGCCAATATAGCTCAAGTGGTTGACCTTACTGTCGGGACCGATAGCGGAGTTCTTCACCTCCACAAAGTTACCGACATGCACCCGCTCCGCCAACCGGGTCTGCGGACGCAACCGGGCAAACGGGCCGACCCGCGCCCCGCGCCCGACCACCGCCTCCTCGATCAAGCTGTGGGCGAGAATCTCCGCCCCCGCCTCAATCTCACTATCGCGAATCACACAATTAGCGGCGATCCGCACCCCATCCCCGAGGACGACCCGCCCCTCCAGGATCACATTGACATCAATCTCGACATCGACCCCATGCTGCAACTCCCCGCGCAGATCGAAGCGGGCCGGGTCACGCAGCGTCACCCCCGCCCGCATCAGAGCGCTCGCCTGCTGCTGCTGATAGCGGCGCTCCAGCGCGGCCAACTGCTCCCGATCATTGATTCCCGCCACCTCGCAACTGCTCTCCGGCTGAATCGCGTGAACCTGCACCCCATCGCGCACCGCCAACGCAACAATATCGGTCAAATAGTATTCCCGCTGGGCGTTATTATTGTCGATCTCTCCCAGCCAGCGGGCCAGTGCGCGACCCGAGGCGGCCAAGATTCCGGTATTGACCTCACGAATTGAAAGTTGTATCGGATTGGCATCCTTCTGCTCCACAATCGCCGCAACATGATCGTGCTGATCCCGCACAATCCGCCCGTAACCGTGCGGATCTTCCAGCTCAACGGTGAGCAGCGCCAAATCCTCATCGCACTGGGCAGCGATCAGGGCGTGCAGCGTCCGCTCGCAAACCAGTGGCACATCGCCATAAAGCACCAAAATGCGATCCATCTCAGCCAACGCCGGCAGCGCCAACTGCACCGCATGACCCGTCCCCAAGCGCTCGACCTGCTCCACCCAAAACAGCGCCGGATTGCCAATCGCCTGACGCACCTGCTCACCAGCATGGCCATAGACCACCACCACCCGCGCCGGATCGAGCTGCAACGCACTCTCAATCACCCGCCCCAACAGACTCTTACCGGCCAGCCGGTGGAGTACCTTGGGGTATCGCGAACGCATCCGCGTCCCCTCCCCCGCCGCCAAAATCACCACACCTAACTGCTCACTCATTCTCGCCGCCTCCTGCTCATTGATTCTCGTCCAACAAACCCATCAACATCCCTTAACATCGCTAAAACCTAGCCCTAGAACCTAGAACCTAGAACCTAGAACCTAGAACCTAGAGCCTAGAACCTAGCGCCTAGAACCTAGAACCTAGAACCTAGAGCCTAGAACCTAGAACCGCCCCCCGCAAAGTCTCCACATTAATCACCGCCTGATAGCTCGGCGGCGACTCCCTACCGCGCACCAGCTTCTTAATAATCCCCTCAAGATTCGGTCGCTTCTCCGCCGGACTCTCGCCACCCCCAATACCTCCACCAAACTCAATGATATGACTCACCCCAGCATCCAACGCACTCTGAATACAGCCCAACCAATTGACCGGATGAAACAGTTGCAGAAAGAGATAAGCGCGAATCGTCTCTGGATCCGCCTCATGCAGCCCCCCACTGTAGTTAGAGAGCACCTCCACGCGCGGCGCGGAGAACTCCGCCTCCGCCAGCGCCGCACGGTAGTGCTGCGCCGCCTCAATCATATAGTAGGTATGAAAAGCACCCTGGGTCTGTAGTCGAATCGCCCGCTTCTTAGGGTAGCGCTCCGCCATCTCCGCCGCCAGCGCATCGAGATCCCCCTCCGCCCCACCGACCACCGTCTGATCGGGGAGATTCAACCCCGCCACTCCGCAGTAATGGCGCTCGGCCAACGAGCGGGCGCTCGCGGCATCAAGGGTCAACGCCAACATCCCCTTCCCCGCCCCGGTCGCCCCCATTAACTCGCCACGTCGCGCCACCAACCGAAGCGCCGCATCAAACGTTAGCACCCCCGCCTCAACTAACGCCGAATACTCCCCCAAACTATGCCCCGCCAACAGACTCGGACGTAGCGCCCGCTCCCCCGCCAGCTCCCGATAGGCCGCCAGACAGGCACGCTGATGGGTCAGTAGCGCCAACTGGGTATAGCGGGTAAAGTGAATCACCCCCTCGGGATCATGAAAAGAGAGTTCCGCAATATCCTGCTGCAACGTCTGCTCCGCCTCTTGATACACCTGGCGAACCGACGCAAACTGCGCATACAGATCACTACCGATCCCGCAATACTGCGAACCCTGACCGGGAAAAATAAAAAGAACCTTGGATTTCTGCTCTGTCACTCGATAACCTCCTTTCCCGCAATACCGCGAACCCCGACCGGGGAAAAATAAAAAGAACCTTGAATTTCTGCCCTGCTACTCGATAACCCCCTCCCCCATAATACCACCAATTCCGACCGGGAAAAATAAAAAGAACCTTGGATTTCTGCCCTGCTACTCTATAATCTCCTTAGCAAAAACTGTAGGTCGCCCTTGCGGGCGACAGGCCTAAAGACCACCCGACTCTCCACGGAACCCACCATGCTACCCGCCGCCCATCATACCACCCGTTGGATCGCCGATCTCGGACTCCCCCCGCTCCCCCGCGAAGAGCTAGAGCGCTGTAGCGAACTGAGCCAACAGATTCGCCAGCAGATCACCGCCGCCGGCGGCCAGATCTCCTTCTGCCACTACATGGAACAGGCACTCTACGCCCCCACACTCGGCTATTATACCGGTGGCAAACAGAAACTCGGCAACTCCGGCGACTTCATCACCGCCCCCGAACTCTCCCCCCTCTTCGGACGCTGCCTTGCCCGCCCCTGCGCCGAAGCACTCACCGCCAGCGGCGGCGACACCATCCTAGAGTTTGGGGCCGGCTCCGGTCGCCTCGCCGTCGATCTACTGCGCGAACTGGAACAGCTCGGCCAACCACCAAAGAACTACTGGATCCTCGACATCAGCCCCGACCTGCGCCAACTTCAGCGCCAAACCATCGCCCGCGAACTACCCGCCTGGCAATCGCGCATCCGCTGGCTCGACCACCTACCCGCCAAGCTAAACGGTGTCATCCTCGCCAACGAAGTGGTCGATGCCATGCCAGTCCACCGCTTCCGCATCCACCAAGGGAGCAGCCAAGAGGCCTTTATCGGCTGGGAGAGCAGGCCCGACGGCGGAGCCTTCACCCTCCACTGGCAACCCAGCGCCCTCACCCCAGAGATCGAGGCGCTAGGACTCGAACTAGCCGACGGCTACAGCTCCGAACGCAACCTGCTCGCCGATGCCTGGATCCACGAACTGGCAACCCACCTGCAACGCGGCCTGATCCTGCTAATCGACTACGGCTACACCCGCAGCGAATATTACCACCCCGAACGCAGCAGCGGCACCCTCCTCTGCCACTTTCGCCACCACGCCCACCCCGACCCGTTGCTCCTCCCCGGCCTCCAAGACATCACCGCCCACGTAGACTTCACCGCCCTCGCCAACAGCGCCCACGCCGCCGGCCTAGAGGTCGCTGGCTACACCACCCAAGGCAACTTCCTGCTCAACTGCGGACTCGACCAGCTCCTGCACCCCCTCCTTCAGGGGAGCAGCGACACCCTACTGGAACCGATTCAGCAGGTCAAACGGCTCACCCTCCCGACCCAGATGGGCGAACGTTTTAAAGTACTGGCCCTCAGCCGAGGGCTAGCACACCCCCCCAGCGGCTTTCAGCGCCACGACCAGCGCCACCGGCTATGAGCTACGACCTTATGAACTGCGACCTTATGAGCTGCGACCCACCAACCAGCCGCCAACAGATCTGCGGGCTAATCCTCGCCGGAGGTCAAGGGCGACGCATGGGCGGAGCCGACAAAGGGCTACTCCCGCTCCAAGGCCGCCCGCTCATCGCCTGGGTACTTGAGCGGCTCCTCCCCCAAGTCGGCAGCGTCCTGATTAGCGCCAACCGCAACCAAGAGCGCTACGCCCGTTTCGGCTGGCCGCTAATCGGCGACCAGCGTGACGGCTACTGCGGCCCCCTCGCCGGGATTGATGCCGGACTCCACGCCACCACCGCGCCCTGGCTGCTAGTCGTCCCCTGCGACACCCCCCAGCTCCCCCACGACCTCGCCCAGCGCCTCACCCGCGCCCTAGCCAGCGATCCGCCCCACCCCCCCCTTGCCGCATGCAACGACGGCCAGCGCACCCACCCCACCTGCGCCCTGCTACACCGCCCCAGCCTGCAACAGCCGGTGCGCCAGCGCCTGCAACGCGGTGAATACCGCCTCATGGAGTGGTTACAACAGACCCCCCACCGCCTCGCCGACTACCGCGACACCCCCCACCCTTTCGCCAACCTCAACCACCCCGAGGAACTCGCCAAGGCAGAGCAGAGCGCAAAACGCAAACAACATATTTTCCCATGTTCCTAGCGGTCGCCATCTATGCTGTAATGGACAGCCTATCGGCGCACTCCCCCGCGCCCGCCCGCTTCCTGCAACGAGGAGAGGACATGGCCCGCGAAATTGAGCGCAAATTTTTGGTGATCAATGACCAGTGGCAGAGCGCCGTGGTCGCTAAACACCCGATTCGTCAAGGCTACCTAGCCCAACAACAGGGGGTCAGTGTGCGGGTGCGACTGCGAGGCGAACAGGGGTGGCTCACCATCAAAGGACCGACCACCGGCATCAGCCGCCAAGAGTACGAATACCCAATTCCCGCACAACAGGCCCATGAAATGCTCGACACCCTCGCCACCAGCGGCATCATCGAAAAGATCCGCTACCAAGTCCGCCACCACCAGCAGACTTGGGAAGTTGACACCTTTCTCGGTCGCAACAGCGGTCTCCTAATCGCCGAGATCGAGCTAGAGAGTGAACAGCAACCCTTTGACCTCCCCCCCTGGGTAGGCGATGAGGTCTCCCAAGATCCCCGCTACTTCAACGCCCGCCTAGCCGACCACCCCTACCAAGAGTGGAGCCAGGAGGCGTAATGCAAGCAGCGGCACCCCGCCCCCTCCTAAAGCGAGTGCAGCGCGATGTTTAAGCGCCTCAAAAACGCCCTCCTCGGCAGTCGCCCCGCCACCGCCAAAGAGCGCCCCACACCGCCACCAGCGGCGATAGAGCGCGACCAACTGCTCCGCACCATTGAGCAGATTCAGGATGAACAGGCAGGACTCGCCACCTTCAGCCAGATCGAAGAGGAGGATCTAACCCGCTTCACCCCCCGCCTACAGCAACTGCTGCAACGCCCCGACCTAGAGCAAGCACTTCAGGAACCGGAGCGGGAACCACTCGCCTTCATCAACGCCCTCTTCGACTTTATCGCCCAAGACCAGAACATCCCCCCGCAACTGCGCCCGCTGCTAACGATACTCCACGCCCCCTACGCCAAACTAGCGCTACTCGAACCGCGCTTCTTCAGCGACTCCGGCCACCCCGCCTGGCGGCTACTCAACAACCTCGCCATCCTCGTCATCGGCTGGTCCCCCGAATTTGAAAACGCCGAACATAGCGTCCAGCGCCGCATCGAACTGCTCGTCAACCGGATCCTCACCGACTTCCAGCGCGACCCGACCATTTTTCGGGTCATTGACCTGGAGTTCGCCGAATATGTCAATCGCGAAATCGCCGCCGGACTCGCCAACCAAGAGCGCACCCTGCGCACCTCACGCGGCAACGAAGTATTGCAGCAGGTACAGGCACAGGTCACCCAAGAGATCGACGAACCCCTCGCCCGCAACCCCCTAACACCCAAAGTCGTAGAAGTACTACTGCGCAGCGCCTGGCGCAACGTTCTGCTGGTCAACGGCCTACGCCACGGCCTCGACTCCGCGCAATTTCAGCGTGCCAAACGCGCCGCCCAGACCCTGCTCTGGAGCGTCACTCCCGACACCGTCCAGCACCACCGCACCACCCTGCTACAGATTATCCCCAAGCTGGTCACCGAGCTACAACGCGGATTAGAGATGATCAACTACGACCCGCAAAAGAGCCAGCGACTACTCAAAAAGCTGCAACAGTGCCACCTCGCCGCGCTGCGCGGACAGGATATCTGGAGCGCCACTGGTGAGAATACCGAAGCGATTTTGGAGAACACCGCAATCGTCAGCGAAGCCGCCCAACGCGCCCGCGAAACGCCGCCCCCCAAGGCGCTCACCATAACCAACAACTTCCTCTGGATCGCCCAATCCCTTCCCCCCGGAAGCTGGGTGGAACTGATCGAGGAGGAGCGGACTAAAAAGCGTATTAAACTCGCTTGGAAAAGCGAACTGAACGGCACCATTCTCTTTGTTGATCGCCAAGGCGACCAGGCCCTTGAGGTGAGCTACGAGGAGCTGGCCCGAATGATGGCCGAAGGCCAAGCGCTCCTCCTCTCCGACACTGAAAAACCTTTTCGGGAACGCGCCATCCACTTTGTGGTAAAGCAGTTGCAAAAAGAGCAGGGAGAGGGAGAGGGAGAGGCGGAGGTATAGGGTTTAGCGAGCGGGAATAAAAGAGATCACCAAGAGATCACAGCGACTCGGCGCGATACTCCACCTGCATTTCGTGCGTTTGCCCCGGTGCCACGCTCACCACATTATCTAGCGCATTGGCCGACTCGACACAGACCATACGGCGCCAGCCATCGTCACCGAAATCGCCCATCTTATCGGCCTTATCGCGCCACGGTGTCCACAGCACAGTGGAACGTGAACCGCGTTTAGCGACGACGATGCGGCGACCCAAGCGGCTATCCTCAATCCTACAGGTCGCCTCGGTATTGAGGTAGACGCGATCCACCTCATCGGCAAACGTCACCGCACCGGTCTCGCTCTTACGCACACCGCCCTCAACCTTATCGACATACTCACTGCCCTCCAACCCAAGTACGCGAATCGCAGCAATATCGCCAATCTGAAAATAGGTATGCAGCGCTTCGCCGATCTGCATCGGCGTACTCCCGAGATTCGTGCTAGAGAGCGTCATCGTAAGCGTCGCACCGACCGTCACCTCCAGCGAAACGCGACTAGCGCAAGGCCACTGCGCGCGGGTCTGTTCACTCTCCACCAGGCTTAACGCAAGGCGCGTCTCGCCACTCTCCAGGGCCGCCGTATCGGTAACCTCCCACATCACAGTACGGGCAAAGCCATGCCCCGGAAAACTGCTTTCGGTAGCATGGGGACCGAACCAGGGCCAGCATATCGGCGCTCCGCCGCGTATCGACTTAGCGGGCGCGAACTTCGCATGTTCAGAGAGCCAGATCACCGGCTCATCTTGGTCTTTAGGCCGAAAGGTCGTGACGTGCGCACCTTGTAGGCAGAGACTGGCCGTGCCGAGGTGGTTATCGATTTCAGCGAACAGCAAGCCGCCCGGACCCTCGACAAAACGGAGCTGGCCATCGAGCGCAAAACGGGTAGTAAGGTCGGCGAGGGTCATGTTGGGGTCTCCTGATGGGACAAAAAATTGGAAAAACAGCGGCAGGCGGAAAGGAGAATAAACCCAACCGCCTGCACCGAAGTATACCCCCCCTTCGGGGGCATCGTCAAGCCATTACCGCACTATTGCACCCCAACCGAGAGATCTCGCTTGACGCATACCGCTATGGTTGGATTATACTGGGCCAATTCACCCGGCTTATGCAGCTCGGCTACGGCTTTCTCCTCACTTGGCAACCACAACCCATGAACCAACAAAACCTCTCCGCCCTTATCGGGTCGGTCGCCGACCTGCTACGCGGCGACTACAAACAGTCCGAATATGGCCGGGTGATTCTCCCCTTCACCGTCCTGCGCCGCCTTGACTGCGTACTAACACCGAGCAAAGAGGCAGTCCTCCAAGAAAAAGCCGCCCAAGAGAGCGCCGGACTCAACCCCGAACCCTTCCTGCTACGCACAGCCAAGCTCCGCTTCGTCAACACCTCGCCCCTAGAGAGGTGCAGGCCTACTTCGAGCGCGAGGTGCTACCCTACGCCCCCGATGCCTGGATCGATCCCGACAAAACCAAAATCGGCTATGAGATCCCCTTTAACCGCCATTTCTACGTCTTCGAGCCACCGTGTCCACTGGCCGAGATTGACCGGGAGTTGAAGGGGGTTACTGAGCGTATAAAGAGGATGATTGAGGGAATGACGGGGTGAGATTCATAAAATTTACCTCTACCATCATAAATAAAACTTATTGGAATGGCTCGATCATTTATAATAGAGACAGGCTAACACACCCGCCAAGCCTATGCTGACCTCGGTCGGTACGCTCAAATCGTGCGGGTTTTTTATTGTCTGGGGTTTGGTATGAAGCCGTTTGATAAACCT
>SLIM01000044.1 GCA_007135625.1 Gammaproteobacteria bacterium | reverse complement strand
TGGGCGGTCGTCCAGAGCGCGGGCTACGCCTACCGCATGGAGGGGCGTTGGCTCAAAGAGGCGTTCAACCGTACGGTGAGCGGAGAGCGTGCCGGTACGCTGCAAGGGCTGCTGCTGCGCTACGTCCAGGCACTGCTGACCCAGATGGCGCAGACCGCCGTCTGCAACCGCCACCATTCGGTTGATCAGCAGTTGTGCCGCTGGCTACTGCTGCGGCTCGACCGCTCCCCCGGCAATGAGTTGACCATGACCCAGGAGCAGATCGCCCACCTCCTCGGTGTACGCAGGGAAGGGGTCACTGAGGCGGCAGGCCGCCTGCACCGGGCGGGACTGATCAACTACGCCCGTGGCCACATTACGGTGACCGACCGGGCGGGGTTGGAGCTACGCGCCTGCGAATGCTATGCTGTAGTCAAACAGGAGAGTGATCGTTTGGCGCACCGCGAAAAGCCGTAAATCCTGCGGTATTGATCGACACCCCCCTAGATTTAACGACACCCCTCTGCAATTTTTCGCAAAAGCGCCCATCTCGCAGCCTCGATCCTCTTGCGCCCCACCCGACCCACGGTGGTAAAATCCCCCCTTTACCTCCCTCCTGCACCGAAAAAGGATCTTGCGTTATGGCCAAACTGAAGTGTCTGATCTCCATGCAGCCGATCACGGATCGCCCCGAGCTCTGGTACT
Source organism: Gammaproteobacteria bacterium (assembly GCA_007135625.1). Classification (GTDB taxonomy): domain Bacteria; phylum Pseudomonadota; class Gammaproteobacteria; order Chromatiales; family Chromatiaceae; genus SLIM01. The sequence goes on along the minus strand of SLIM01000044.1, from coordinate 7,867 downwards.
CCAACGGATACAACCAAAACGTAAAGTTTTTTTACGACCTGCTGGAGCTGATGGGGCATGAGCCGACCTTTATCGCCCCCGGCGATGTTCCGGGCGAACAGTTTGTCGTCAAGGAGAAGCGCTACCGCTGCATCAATCAGCAAAAAGTGGTTGATGATATGCTGCACTGCGACATCGCCTTTGAAGGGGGGGTGACGATTAACGCCGATATGCGCGATTTTTTGCGCGGAGCCTTTGGCACCCGCATCGTCTCCGTCCGCTACGGCATCGGCCTGCTGATGGATATGGAGCAGTTAGTCCACGCCGAAACCATGAGTCCGGGGATTCATGTCAGCGGGGCCGATGTGGTCTGGACCAGCCCGCATATCGCTTACGGACTGCCCTACCTGCGCACCCTCTACCGCTGCCCCTCCGGGATCTCCCCCTACATCTGGGAGCCGGACTTTATCACCCGCCGCTTTCTCGCCAATGGCAAGCCCCGGGTGCGGGACATCTATGTGATGGAACCCAACATTAGCGTGATTAAAAACTCGCTGATTCCCATGGCCATTATCGAGCAGGTCTACCGCAGCGACCCCGGCAGCTTTGGCAAGGCGATGATCCTTAATGGAATGCACTTCTACCAGCGACGTTACTTTCTCGACAACATCGCCCGCCACCTGAGCTGTATGCCGGCCGAGCGCAACAAGATCTACTTTACCCCCCGCGCCCGCTTTGATGAGGCGTTTCAACAGCCCGATCTGCTGCTAGGCCACCAGTGGGGGTGTGATCTGAACTATCTCTACCTGGAAGCGCTCTATGCCGGTGTCCCATTGGTACACAACTCCGACTCCCTGCGCGAGGTCGGCTACTACTACCCCGATTTTGACGTAGATGCCGGGCGGGATCAGTGCCTGCGGGCCTTGCGCGACTACCGGGTGGAGCAGGCGATGCCGCAGAACCTCGCCCAGGTGCGGCGCTACTCGATTCACAACCCCGAGGTGCAGCAGGAGTATGCCCGGTTGATCGAACAGGTACTCGACACCCCACTATAGCCGAGCAGTGATAGGGGCAGCGTTGGAGGGTGAAAAATCTTATGTTACGAAAGACTTTATTTTCGCTCACCAACGCCTCGATCTTCCGTCACAAAGACCGGGAGCGTAGCATCACATCCCCAGCCACGATTTCGGCTACAATAGAGAGTCGGTGATCCAGTTCACTATTTCGGGGTATACCACCATCGGCGACAGACCCCTAGCAACCCTATGGAGGGGAGCAGCCCCAGAGGGTAGCGGGTGCAGATGCCCTGCTGTCGTCGCTATTTCAACGCTTGAATGTCTCTCTATATCAGGAGTTTACTTTGTTTACTGGAATTAAAGTTGGAGTTTTTGTCGATGCTGAAAATATACGTTTCAATGGCGGTTATCAGTTGCGTTACGATGTCCTGCGGCGCTTTGCCGCTCGTGATGGAGGAACCCTGCTGCGCCTGAACACCTACCTAGCCTTTGACCAGGAGCGTGCCAAGAGCGACTCGGAGTACGCCAAAAAATCCTTTTCCTACCAACAGATGGTGCGTGATTTTGGGTGGAAGGTGATCGTTAAGCCGGTGAAGCGCTACACCGATGAGGATGGCAACGTCACCACCAAGGCAAATGCCGACCTTGATCTAGCGGTAGATGCCATGATGCTAGCAGAAAACCTTGATCAGGTACTCTTGGTCAGTGGGGATGGCGACTTTTTACAACTGGTCTCCGCCCTGCAGAAACGCGGTTGTCGCGTTGAGTTGCTCGCCTTTCGCAACGTCTCCAAGGAGCTGCAACGTCAGGTCGATGCTTTTTATCGTGGCTACCTGATCCCCGACCTGCTCCCCTTCTCCTACGAACCACGCAATGACTGGGGGACTGCTGGCTCCTGTGTGCGGGGCATCTGTACCAAGTGGTTTCCCGATAAGGGATATGGCTTTATCCGCTTTATTCGCCAAGTCTCCCCCAACCTCTGGGTCACCGATCCGCGTGAACCGGACTCCCCCTACGAGAGCGTCTTCTGTCACGCCAATGAACTAGCGGATGGGGTCACCCCCGATCTACTGATGAGTCGCGATACGGTGCTGGAGTTCTACCTGCGCCAGAGCGAGCAGGAGGATAGCATGGTCGCGAGCAATGTCCGCTTGGTCGAGTCCTGATCCTGCATTGAAAAGGGACGACTCCGAGAAGGGTGGAAAGGAGGGGCACCCCAGCGCAGCCGACCGTTTTGTCGCCTGGTTTCGCGGCTCCTCCCCCTACATCCACGCCCACCGGGGGCGCACCTTTGTCATCGTCTTTGCAGGCGAAGCGGTTGCCGATCCGCGCCTGCCGGAGCTGATTCACGATATTGCCCTGCTGCATGGACTGGGGATTCGGCTGGTACTGGTCTACGGGGCGCGTCCCCAGATCGAGGAGCGGCTTCGCTTGCGCTCTGCCGATATGCGTTATATCAACGGCCTGCGCGTGACCGATGGCGCTGCCCTGGCCTGCGTCAAAGATGCCGCTGGCGGGGTGCGGGTCGAACTGGAGGCGCTGCTCTCCATGGGGCTGGCCAACTCCCCGATGGCGGGGGCGCGTATTCGGGTCGCCTCCGGCAATCTGGTTGCCGCCCGCCCGCTGGGGGTGGTGGATGGGGTCGATTACGGCCACACCGGGCGGGTGCGGCGGGTCGATGCCGAGGCGATGCGGGCGCTGCTTGGGGCGGGGGCAATCGTCCTGGTCCCCCCCTTGGGCTACTCACCGACTGGCGAGGTGTTTAACCTCAGCGCCACCGAAACCGGGGCCTTCGTAGCGATTACCCTGAATGCGGACAAGCTCATCTATCTAATGGAGCGCACCCTGCCGCTCAATCGTGAGGGCGAAGCCTACACCAACCTACTGCCCGCTGAAATTGATAGCCTGCTGCGCATGGTGACCGATGAGGAGCTGCGTGGCTACCTCAGCCACGCTGCCGATGCCTGCCGTAGCGGGGTGCAGCGGGTCCACCTGCTCGACCGGCGCAGTGACGGGGTGTTGCTGCGCGAACTCTTTACCCGCGACGGCAGCGGTACCCTGATCACCGCCAAGCCCTATGAAGATACCCGGGCGGCACGCCTGGATGATGTCGGCGGTATTCTGGAGCTGCTGGAGCCGCTGGAGAGCCTCGGAATCTTGGTGCGTCGCTCACGCGAGCTGCTGGAGACCGAGATCAACCGCTTTACGGTGATTGAGCGCGACGGCATGATCATCGGTTGTGCCGCACTCTATGACTACCCTGCCGATGGAATGGCCGAACTCGCCTGTGTCGCGGTTCACCCCGAATACCGCAGCCACGGACGCGGCGATATGCTGCTGCACGATATGGAGCGCCGCGCCCTAGCGCTGGGGGTTGGCGAGCTTTTCGTGCTGACCACCCAGACCGCCCACTGGTTTCGGGAGCGCGGTTTTGAACCCTCTCCGGTTGAGTCTCTGCCGATGCAGCGCCGCCAGCTCTATAACTACCAGCGAAACTCGAAAGTCTTTAGCAAACGCCTGGTGCCGCTTCCGCGACCGGAGGGGCGATGAGCGAACACGAGACACAGCTTTTCCCCCTCTCGTTGGCGTTGGCGTTGGCGGTGCCGCTCCCGCTCCCGCGACCGGAGGGGCGATGAGCTTACCCCAAGAGGCGAGTGAGGAGCCGCCATTCTGGCAACGCCCGCTCGCTACCCTAAGCCGCGAGCAGTGGGAGCAGCTCTGTGACCGCTGCGCCAAGTGCTGCCTCCACAGCCTGGAGGAGCGGGGGAGTCGTCGTGTCTACTTTACCAACGTCGCCTGTCGCCTTCTCGATCTGCAGCAGTGTCGTTGTCGCGACTACCCCAATCGTAGCGCCGAGGTTCCCCGCTGTCGCACCCTCACCCCGGAGCTGCTTGCCGATCCCTACTGGTTACCCGATAGTTGCGCCTACCGCCGATTGGCCGAGGGCAAGCCCCTCCCGGAGTGGCACCCACTGCGCTCGGGACGGGCCGAGTCGGTTGCCGAGTCGGGTAACTGCGTCTGCGGGCGAGTCGTGCGCGAGCAGCAGGTCAAGCCCGCTGCACTGAAATACCACCTGATCGACTGGGTGCGGTGCTGAAGGGGGAGGTGATCTTCAGGCTCACAACTTTGCATTGCTAATAATGATTTTTTTCCGTCTCCCAGGATCCGGGAAGAGTGTCCAAAATGCGTCGAGAAAGCGAAAATACTCCTCTGGTGTCATAGAGTTTTGTTGCCTAGCAGGCTCTTGATGCGTTTCTCCTCTTTGAATAGCTCCGCATATCGGATAATTCGCTCGTGATTCAGATTCGGGCATAGCTCCACCAATTTCAGAATGTCCGCCAGTTCAGCCAATTCTCGCTTCGGATCGTTCTTGTACGCCTGAATCTTCAGGCCAACAATATCCGCAGCATCCAGCACGGGTATACCCCGATAGGTCGGCAGGGTCGCCGCCCTCTCCAGCATTTCTCGTGCCAGCGGGCGATGGGCAAAGAGCAGATCGAGGGGGTGCTCGCGGCTTAGTTGCAAGACCTCATCGGAAGAGTAAAAGACCTCAAATCCAGCATCTTGGAAGATGGAGAGGATTTGCTGGCGATAATCACCATTCACCAGAAAGTCCACATCATTCGTGGCGCGAGCATGCCCCAGCGCGGCCATAGCGAACCCACCAATCAGTGCATGAGCGATTCCCGCCTCTTCAAGTAGGCGGTGGCTTTCCTGCAAAAAGGCACCAAGGCTCATTCCCACTCTCCTAGATAGAGAAACCTCTACAGAGTACCCATACTATCATTTCCAGTAATTGGCGTTCAAGCCCGGAGTTACCCATAGATTCTGCTGAATCTGTACACCGCCCAAAGCATCCCTTTACCTCGCACCCAGAATCTTTTGCTTGTTTTTCGCTGCTCTAACCGTTACTATACTGCTTGGAGTTGGCTGAGTGGTCGCTGTCCCTAACGGGATGGAGGAAAGTCCGGGCTCCATGAATCGAGATGCCAGGTAACGCCTGGGGGGCGCAAGCCTACGGAAAGTGCCACAGAAAATATACCGCCCTTCAGCTAGTCTTTAGGTGAAGGGTAAGGGTGAAATGGTGCGGTAAGAGCGCACCGCATCGACGGCAACGGAGATGGCAGGGTAAACCCCATCGGGAGCAAGACCAAATAGGGAGGCAGGCGCGATGCGCCACGTGTTGATTCGCACGGTCTCCGGGTAGGTTGCTTGAGGCCCTACGGCGACGTAGGGTCCAGATGAATGACCATTCACGACAGAACCCGGCTTATAGGCCGACTCCAACCCGAATAAAAGGTTCGCCAGATCGCACCGCAGCGATCTGGCATTCAGCCGTGAAAAAGCAGCGCAAAGCGCATGACAATGGGGAGGTGATCCGCTTCCTCTCTCCATTTTGAATCCCACATTCCGCATCCCCGTGCAACACCCTGATCTAAAAGATAGTTTTCCTTTTAGTATAACGATAGAAAAACGTAATAATTTATGTTGAAAAGAGCGCTACCGCTCTAAATCTCTCCTCTCTCCTCGACCACCCAGCTCCACTTCTGGGTCAAAATCCCGCACTACGCTAAAATCAGGGAAAGCGTAGCTCGCCATTTCCGCGATCAGATCGACGGTAATCTCCTCAAAGCGCAAGATATGCCCCCCATGTTGGGCGATAAAGGTGTTGGCCTGCTCCTCACTGGCGAAGGGGGCGAGGGTGTGGCCCATGGCACCGAGCAGGTTGTGGTCAACGACGTACCAAGCGGTGTAGGCATCAATATAGGCGTGGCTACGATTGGGGGGAGATCGCCAGTCGGCTTGGTGCATGTTGTGGACCCACGCTTGGCGGATCGTGGCGCGGTTTTCCGGTTGAAATAGAAAAGCCATCAGGTCGCTGGTGGAGCAGAAGTGGGCGATGTTGCTGTTGCCGATCCTGCGCACCTGCCCCTTGGGGCCTTGCTGATCGAAAACGACCATGCCGCAGAGGTGGCAGTCATTGGCGCGGGTTAGCACCTGCGGGCCAGCTACCTCGCTTTCCGGTGGGCTGGAGTCGCAGCCGTTGAACAGCAGCAGGGGAATAAGTAGGGCTAGGAGGGGTAATCGGCGTGGCAACATGGACATGGCGAAAAACTCCGGTTCAGGCCTGGCGGCGGCTGAAGAGCCAGCAGGCGAGGGCAAAGGGGAGGAGGATCCAGAGGGTGAGGGCGAAGAGGAGAAACACGGGACTGAGCAGTTCGGGGGCGGCGATGGTAGCGAGTCCAGCGTGGACTTGAGTGGCCTCGAAGCTGGCGAGGTTGGCGAGGCGGAAGATGTCGGTGGGGTTCAGCAGCAGTAGGTAGGGGAAGATCTCGGCACCGATGCGCCCCTCAGTGGCGACCAGAAGACCAAGCAGCACCAGATCAAAGATCAGGACAAAAAGGAACCAGACCAGCAGGGCCAGCCCGGCGGCGCGGCTCTTTTCGTTAACAATGACGCTAATCAGGTGGGCGAAGGCGACGAAGACCAGCCCCAGCAGCATCACCGAGAGGATAAAGTAGCTATAGGCCCCCACCAGCTCCTTTGGCGTACTCTGCGTCGAGAAGAGTGCCATCACCACCCCCGCGATGCCAAAGCCGAGGAGCGAGGAGATGGCGATAATTCCGGCGTGGCCGAGAAACTTACCGACGAGCAGTTGGGTTCGCCCCAGTGGGTAGGTGAGCAGTAGCAGCAGGGTACCCTGCTCCTCCTCGCCGACAATGGTGTGGTAGGCGAGCAGTAGGGCGATCAGCGGAACGATAAAGATCGCTAGGCTAGCGAGGCTGATGAGGGTAGTGTCGAGTGAGGTGAAGCCGACCCGCCCGGCGGCGGCGGCACCGAAGTAGGCGAGGCCGAGGGAGAGCAGGGCAAAGATGAGGGTAATAGCCATAATCCAGCGGTTGCGCAGGCCGTCGCGCAGCTCCTTGGCGGCTACGGTGAGGATCGGGTTCATGGCTGTTGCGCTCCCTGCAGACTGATGTGGGCGTAGAGGCTCTCCAGCGAGGGGGGGATGAGATCGACATCTTCAACTCCCGGCTGTTGCAGCAGAATCTGCAACACTTCCAGCTTGTGTTGGGCTGGGCCGCGAATCTCCAACTGGCCGGAGGGGTGGGGGTAGCACTCTAGGCCGAGGGGTTGCAGTGCCGCCTGGTGCTGTTTGAGATCACCGCCGCGCACCTGTACCACCAGCGGTAGTTCAGCGTGGTGGCGCAGTTCGGCAAGTGAGCCGTAGGCGAGGAGACGAGCGTGGCCCATAATCGCGGCGCGGTCGATGTGGCGCTCAATGCCGGGCAGAACGTGGGAGCTTAACAGGATGGTGACCCCTTCGCGGCGCAGTTGGTCTAGCAGGGTGTAGAGGTCGCGAGTGGCGATTGGGTCGAGTCCGACGGTCGGCTCATCAAGGAGCAGCAGGCGGGGCTTGCCGAGCAGCGCCTGGGCCACTCCGAGACGCTGGCGCATCCCTTTGGAGTAGCTCTTCACCCGCTTATGAATCGCCTCCTCCCCGAGACCGACCTGCTCGAGCAGTGCTACACAGGTGGCTACCTCGACCCGTTTGAGGCGAGCGAAGTAGCGCAGCACCTCCAGTCCCGTGAGCTGGTCGTAAAAACTAACGCTCTCCGGCAGATAGCCGAGATGGCGGCGTAGCGAGTGGGCGTGGGGGCCGGCGGGATCTTGATCGAAGACCCGCACCGTGCCGCTGCTGGGGCGACTCACCCCCAAGATCATCTTCATCGAGCTGGTCTTTCCGGCACCGTTGTGGCCGAGCAGGCCGATCACCTCGCCCTGCTCAATGGTGAGGTCGAGCTGCTGCACGGCGGTAAAGCTGCCATACTGCTTGCTGACTTGGTTAAAAACTACGGCGGTCATTCTGT
>SLIM01000132.1 GCA_007135625.1 Gammaproteobacteria bacterium | reverse complement strand
GAGCGTCCCGAGGTGGTGGTCTACCGCCAGCAGGGGGGAACCCTCCAGCGCCTCACCCAGCTCGAAGCGGGTAGCGATGAGAGCGATACCTATCGCGTGCGCTTCGCCGGTGGCAATAGCGAGGCGGTCTATCATGTCGTTACCGAAGGCGCAGCCAAGCGCCCGCGTATCCTTCCCGCACCTAGCGTCGCCGATATCAGCAGCGGTACTGCCGACTATCTGATTATCGCCCACCCCAACTTTGTGGATGCGAATCTCGAACGCCTTGCCGACCACCGCCGTAGCCAGGGCTATCAGGTTAAGATCGTCGAGACCGATGCGATCTACGCCCGCTTCGGTCACGGCATCTGGGGGGCCGAGGCGATTCGGGACTACATCCGCCACGCCTACCGCAATATGGGTACCCGCTGGGTGCTGCTGGTGGGTGGCGATACCGTTGATTATCACAACAATCGCGGCTTCGCCGGAATGAGCTTTCTCCCCTCGCTCTACGCCCAGACCGACCAGTGGATTGTCCGCTTTGCTCCGGTTGATCCGCTCTACGCTGACATTACCGATGACGGGATACCCGACCTGGCGGTTGGTCGCTTTCCGGTGCGCACCACTGCCGAGCTACAGGCGATGGTCGATAAGACCCTGCGCTATGAGCAGCCCAAGAGCTATGACCGCACCTCGGTGTTTGCCACCGATACCTTTGATGTCGCCCAAAATTATGACTTCGACCGCGATGCCGAGGCGATGATTAGCTCTTTGCCCGCTGATTGGCAGGTGGGGGCGACCCTGTTGAGCATGGATGAACTGGGGGTCGCCGAGGCAAAAGCGCAACTGCTGAGTGCAATCCATCAGGGCGTTGCCCTTACCACTTTTATTGGTCACTCTGCGCAGTCACAGTGGGGAATCTCCGCAGGGGGAACACTACTCTCCAGTACTGATATTCGTAACCTCACCAATACGGAAACCCCTACCGTTGTCGCACAATGGGGTTGCTGGAATAACTGGCACGTCGCCGCTAATGCCAACACCATGGGCCACCGCTTCCTCACCGGCCAGCACGGAGCCGCCGCCGTCCTCGGCTCGTCTACCCTCACCGATGCCAACAACGAGCGGGAACTGGGTAGAATCCTCTACGCCGGAATGTTTGAGCAGGGGCTGACCATCGGCGAAGCGGTCACCAACGCCAAGCGGGTCTACGCTCAAAGTCGAGGCACCGGCATCGAACACGCTGACGTACTGCTCGGCTGGACACTATTGGGAGATCCGGCGTTAAAGCTGAATCCTTAACTCATGCCAGATTCAAGAGGTCACTCCATCGTGAAAGAGCATCCACAGAGCGCCGCCGCAGCATCCCGGCATCTCCCCGCAAGAGAGACCGAGCCGCCACCACGCCGCCCCTATCAGCCCCCTACCTTGACCCCCCATGGCGCACTTGTCGCTGTCACCTTGGGTCCAACGCTTGGACTCGGAGAGAGTGGCCAGCCACATATTTATAAAGATCCGGGAAGTAGTGGTGGGGGTTTTTAGCGCCCCGTTGGGGTTTAGATCACTCCCATGCTCTAGCGTCACCTCGTTACCCAGCTCCGCTTGACGCGATAGGCAGCCCAGTCCACGGCAAGCAGAGCTTGCCGGGCAGGCATTCCAAGCAGAGCTTAGGAACGAGGGGACGAGGGAACGAGGAAGGTGAGGTAGAACGAAGGAGATCCTAGAACCTAGTGCCTAGAACCTAGAACCTAAAAAAACCTAGCACCTAAAAAAACCTAGCACCTAAAAACCCCCAACCCTCCGCAACACCTCCGGCAAGCAGCGAAAATCGTGACGATAACCGAGGGCATAGGCCGGGGTGTGGCGCAGGAGTTGAGCGGCGAAGTGGAGTTGGGCTTTGCGCAGGATCGGGTTGAGCAGCCGCAGGGCGACGCTCTGGTTAAGGAGCTGTTGCAGCGCGAGGGGAGGGCTAAGGGGGGTGAGGTACGGCTCCGGCTCACTGCTTGCGGTAAGGAAAAAGAGCGCTCGAATTGGAATCTGGCTGCGCCTCTGGCGTGGGTAGTTGGCCGCAGCAGAGAGTTTGAGTTGCGGGAAGTGGGGTAGGGCGAGGCCACCCGCATCGCCGAGTCGTACCGGCAAAATGTCATCACTAATCCGCTCCATGCCGTGGCGGTTGCCGTAGTCGGCGAGGGTCGATTTACCGCGCCCGGAGTCGCCGAGCAGTAGCAGGGCAGCGCCGTGGTGGAGCAGCGCGGCGGCGTGGAGGCACCAGCACTGCTGGCGGGCGAGGGCGAGGGTGAGCGGGGGGCCGAGGAGCGCCTCTTCAAACAGGGATTGGGTGATTCCGTCGGCCCGCTCCAGGCAGCGCAGGGTACTCGTTTCGGGGAGCAGGGCGAAGCGTCCGATCTGGGCGATGGTGATCTGCTCCTGCCCGCGCTCTGGGTCGGGGTGGAGGGTAACTTCGCGCTCTGCACCGCAGAGCCAGCCGTGGGCGGTGAGTGGAGCGGCGGCGAGGGCAGTGAGAGCGGCGGGGAGTGGTTCGCCGCTAGGTAGGGTGTCGGGGGTGCGAAGGGGGGCGAACGCCTCTACCGAGGTGTCGCTGGTCACTTCAAGATCGGCAATGTGGTAGCGGGCGGCGACCGGGAGTCCCGGGGTGTGGCCCAGTTCGAGGTGAATACGATGGCGGCGATTGGTGGGATCTTGCAGCGCGACGGGCGAGCGGTCGAGGAGGGGGAGCTGCGCCGCTTGACGGGGGCGATGGCGCGGCGCGGGGGGGATGGTGGTGGACATTGGGTTGAGGGGAGCCTGGGGTTGCTGCATCTGGGGTTCCATTCTACCCCAGAATCGCTCGCCGAGCAGCAGCCGCTGATCGGCGGCGGTGGGCGCTGGGTGCTGGTTGCCGATGCGCGGCTCGATAATCGCGAGGAGCTGCTGCACGCCTTGGGGGGGCGTGCTGCCTTCGGCGAGGGGGTGGTGAGCGATGCCGAGCTGCTGCTGGCGGCCTCTCTGCGCTGGGGTCGGGAGGCAGCGACCCATCTGCTGGGTGATTTTGTCTATGCGCTGTGGGATCGGGAGCAGCGCGAGCTGCTGCTGGTGCGTGATCCGCTGGGGGGCTATAGTCTCTCCTATCGGCAGCAGGGGGAGGCGTTCTACTTCGCCTCCGAGACTTCGGCGCTGCTGGCACTGCCGCACGGTTCGCCGGAGCTGGAGGAGGAGACCATTTTGCGCACTTTGGCGATGCTTACTCCGAGTGCGGAGCAGACTTTTTTTCGTGGACTGCGCTATCTGCCCCCGGCCCATGCGCTGCTGATCTCGTCGCGGGGGGAGCGGCTGTGGCGCTACTGGCAGGTGGATGGGGAGCGGCGTATCGCGTACCGCTCCGATGGGGAGTATGTCGAGCAGTTTCTGGCGCTGCTTAACCAGGCGACGGCGGCGCGGCTGCGCTCGACCGGTGCGGTTGGGATCTCGCTAAGTGGTGGCTACGATTCGACGCTGTTGGCGGCGTGTGCCGCGCCGCTGCTGCCGCAGCGGGTGGCGGCGTGGCCGCGTTTGCATAGTTTTTCTTATGTTTTTGATCAGCACACGCTGTGTGATGAGCGGCTCTATAGTGATCCGGTGGTGGCGCAGTATGGGTTGGAGGGGCATTCGCTGCTGGCTGATGAGGCCTGGAGTTTTGCCGATCTGGGAACGGCCCCGGTGGCGCGGGACTTTTTGTGGACCAACTGCTACGCGCAGTTGCCGCGCCGGGTGGCAGCGGCGGCGCAGGAGCAGGGGTGTCGGTTGCTGCTGGATGGCCATTTTGGGGATACGCTCTGTAGCGGTTACTCCTATGTGGTCGCCGATCTGCTGCAGCGTGGTGAGTGGCGGCGACTGTTGACGCTGCTGGGTGGGGTGAGGGGGGGGCTGCGTCGGCTTCCCGCGCTGTTCCACTTTGGGGTGCGTCCGCTGCTGCCGAGGGGGGCGAGGCGCTTTTACCGCCGCCTGCGCCCGCTGGAGGTGGCGTTGCCTTGGCTGGCTGCTGCCCGGCGGCACCAGCTCGCGGCTCTGGTGGCGCAGATCGATCACGAGGTGCAGGCCCGTTGCGAGGGCGTGGCGGCGAGTCGTCGCCCGCGCTGCGCTTCGTTGCTGAACCCTTCGTGGCCTAATGGCATGGCGGCGGTGCGAGGGTTTCTCTATGCGGGCTATGGGCTGGAGAAGGTGAGTCCCTATTTTGATCGGCGTTTGGTGGAGTTTATGCTCGCGATTCCGGCGGAGCAGATCGCTCATCCGGGGCGTTATCGCTGGTTGCAGCAGCGGGCGATGCAGCGGCTGCTGTTGCCTGCGCAGGTGTGGCAGCGTACCACGAAGACCAGCTATGAGTCGCTGCTGCGCGAGGGGATGGAGCGGCGTGAGCGGCAGCGGATTCTGGCGCTCTTGCAACGGCCTCGGGCGGTGGCTGAGGGGTGGATTGATGGGGAGTGGTTGCGCGGCCAGTTGGCCCAGCCGCAGTGGAGCGATGAGAGGCTCTATACTCTCTCGATGATTGTTCATCTTGAGTTGTGGTTGGAGGCGTTGTGAGGGCGTAAAGAGGCGTTGTGAAGGCGTAAAGAGGCATTGTGAGAGCGTAAAATAGATCTGGAGGCGTAACATGGCGACGAAACTGGCAAGCATGACCACAGAAGAGTTTGAGGAGTTTTTTTCTGATATTTTAGAAAGGAAGCTGTTGGAGTTATTGGTTGATCCCGATAAAGATTTACCGTTACAAGAGTTCCTCGTTACCAAGCTCCGCTTGGTAACGCCTGCTCGGCAAGCTCTGCTTGGCGTGTCAATGCGGAATTCCTCGTTACCAAGCTCCGCTTGGTAACGCCTGCTCGGCAAGCTCTGCTTGGCGTGTCAATGCGGAATGAACAAGGATATCTGCTGTGCAAAAAATTAGTGTTGTGATAGAAAAAGATCGTCATGGTTACTATGCGTACTGTCCTGCGTTGAAGGGGTGCCAGAGTCAGGGCGATACGCTTGACGAGGTCTTGGCGAATATTCGGGAGGCTGCGGAGTTGTATTTGGAAACCCTTGATGCTGAAGAGCAGGCAAGCTATCTCAGTGATGAGATTTATACTACTTCATTAGAGGTTGCACTTGCCTAGGTTGCCCCGTATAACAGCCCAGGAGGCGGAAGATATTTTATTGCGCAATGGTTTTGTATTGTTGCGTAGCAAAGGGAGTCATCGCATCTATGTGCATGGAGATTTGCGTGTTGTGATACCCTTTCATACTGGAAAAATATTGCATCCCAAAGTGATCAAGCAGCTATTTGATGCTGTTGAGTAGAGTTTTGGTAATGACCACTCTGGCAAGTTTACCCCAAAAAGGAGAGTTACAATGAGAACATATAGCATATCACGCTTCGATTGGCTTCACGGTTTGTGGCTGCTGCTGGCTCTCCTGGTCGCCGCTCCGCTCGCTGCTGCCCCGACGCTTCAGCTCGGGCCGGATCAGCAGGTGTTGCAGGGTGATTTGGTATCGTTTCACGCCGAGTACCAAGGTGCGACTGCGCCGGTGACGCTGCGCTGGGACTTTGGCGATGGCTACCCAATTAGCGGGTCGAACGCCACGCCGGGGCATGTCTATAGCGAGGCGGGGGCCTATCGGGTCACCCTGACCCTTACCGATGCCCAGGGGCAGGAGGCGACTGCTGCGCTATGGGTGACGGTGGCGAGAAGTGACCAGCCGCTGGTGGTGGAGGTGGCGACCGGGTGGGGTCATAGCCTTGCGCTCTATGAGGATGGCAGAGTGGTTGCGTGGGGCCGCAATACGCAGGGGCAGTTGGGAGATGGTAGCGAGGAAGACCGCGCCGCTCCGGTGGCGGTGGTCGATGGCGACGGGGTGCCGTTGCAGGGGATTGTGGCGATTGCGGCGGGGTATGAACATGCACTGGCGCTGCATAGTGATGGCCAACTCTATGCTTGGGGGGAGGGAGCCTCCGGGCAGCTCGGGGATGGCACGGTAACGGCGCGTAACCAGGCCGCTCTGGTCCGTTTGGCAAGCGGTTCACCGCTGGAGGGGATTGTAGCGATTGCGGCGGGTTGGGATCACAACCTGGCCTTGGCGGAAGATGGCACCCTTTACGCTTGGGGACTTAACGGCTCCGGGCAGGTGGGGGATGGCTCGACGATGCAGCGTAACGCGCCGGTGGTGGTGGGTGGGTTGTCTGCGGTCGCGGCGATTGCTGCGGGTGGCGACCACTCGCTGGCGTTGGCGGGGGGTACCCTCTATAGTTGGGGGAGTAATCAATATGGACAGTTGGGGGAGGGGAGTGGGAGCGAACAAACGACTCCGGTTGCGGTTGCGCTTTCGCATGTCACTGCGCTGGCTGCTGGGGCGTACCACACCTTGGCGCTCGATCAGGCCGGGGCGGTGTGGGCCTGGGGACGCAATCAGCAGGGTCAGTTGGGGGATGGCACCACCCAAGAGCGTGCGCTGCCCGTGGCGGTGGTGTGGGAGGATGGCGAGCCGGTGAGCGGGGTTGCCGGGATCAGTGCGGGTGATTATCACAATGTGGTCCGGTTGGATGACGGCTCCTTGTGGAGCTGGGGGGCGAATGGTTCGGGGCAGTTGGGGAGTGGTGATAAAGCGGGGCGTGGCCACCCGGTTGCGGTAGTTGGTGCAGATGGGGGGCCGCTGGAGGTGGTGCAGGCGGCGGCGGGTGGCAATCACGCGCTGGCCCTCGATGCGCAGCGAAGGGTGCTGGCGTGGGGCAATAATGCGTATGGCCAGTTGGGCAATGGCATGAACGATGTGCGCCCCGGTCGCGATACGGCGGTGGTGGTGCGTGAGCGGATGGGTCAACCCTTTGTCGCTGATCAGATTGCCGCTGGGGGGTACCATAGCGTTGCGCTGCACGGGGGCGCGGTCTCGGCGTGGGGCTATAACGGCCAGGGCCAGTTGGGGGATGGGGCGACCGGTAGCCGCAGTTTTCCGCTGCCGGTGGTCGATGCGCAGAGTCAGCCGTTGCAGGGGTTTGTTGCGGTTGCGAGCGGCGATGGGCATGGCGTGGCGCTGCACGAGAGCGGTCTGCTCTACGCTTGGGGTGATAATCGCTATGGGCAGTTGGGGGATGGCACCACCACCGGGCGGCGGTATGCTGCGCTGGTGATGGAGAATGACTCTACAGCGCTGGGCAATCTGATTGCCCTGGCCGCAGGTCTTGATTTTACCCTTGCGTTGCGTAATGATGGAACTCTCTTCGCGTGGGGCGATAACCGCTCCGGGCAGCTTGGCGATGGCTCTACCGAGATGCGTACTACTCCGGTTGCGGTGCAAAGCGGTGTGGAGTGGATTGCTGCCGGAGCTTTTCACGCCTTTGCGCGAACCACGGATGGCCGACTCTGGGGGTGGGGTGGAAATGGCTTTGGGCAGTTGGGGGATGGTAGTAGCGAGCAGCGCTTGGTTGCGGTAGAGATCGCTAGCGGCTGTGGCAATGGGGCGACTGCGGCGCTAGCGGCGGGCGATGGGCATAGCTTGGCACGCTGTAGCGGCGGTGAGCTGTTTGCTTGGGGGGCTAATGGAGAGGGGCAGTTGGGGGATGGAACCACGCTGAATCGCTCCGTTGCAGCGGCGGTTGCAGGAGAAGATGGCGTGGGCCTACTGACCAACGGTAGCGCCTTGGGTGCCGGCAGTCTGCATAGTCAGGCGGTGACGCACGATGGTTCGGTGCTGCTGTGGGGCAGTGCTTGGGATAGCGGCGTGGCGCTGCGCTCGTCGCGGCAGCCGGTACTCCACCCTCGGGAGAGCGGGGAGCCGCTGGTGGTGGCGGAGTGGAGTCCGCCGCCGCGTGTAGCGCCGAGCGCCGGGAGCGGTGAGCGGAGTACGCGTGCGGGTAGTGGTGCGGCCTATCCCGAGGCGCTGGAGCAGCGTGCCGGGGGGCGTTTGCGTGGCATTGTTGAGGTCGCTGCCGGGGATTACCACGGGCTGGGGCGGCAGAGTGACGGTACCCTCTTTGCGTGGGGCGATAACCAGGCGGGGCAGTTGGGGGATGGAACGAATTCCTTGCTCCCTGGGCCGGTGGTGAATGGCGCTGGCGAGGTGATCAGCCGCCTCGATCCCGCTCCCCAGGTGGTGGCGGGTGCGAGTCAGCAGGTGGTGCAGGGAGATTGGGTGAGTTTTCGGGGAAATGTGCAGGGGGCCGAGGGGGGCGAGCTGCTTTGGCTCTTTGGCGATGGCCAGACGGCGAGCGGTAGCCTGACACCGTCGCATCGCTATCTCCAGCCGGGGCGCTATCCGGTGCGGTTGGTGGTGCGCAGTGCCGAAGGGGTGGTGGTGAGCGATCATCTGGAGGTGGTGGTGGCCGATCTCGGGTGCCGTTCCGAGCCGGTGGTGCTGCGTAGCGATGACTACGCCAGTGTCCGCTCAACCCGCTCGATTGAGAGCCAGCAGGGGGCGAGTGTCGTTCTCTCCGGGGGGCCGCATGAGTACCGCGCTCCGGTGATTCGCTTCCATCCCGGTTTTCGTGTACCCGCCGGAAGTACCCTGCGGGCGCGGGCGATGGCGGTGAGCTGTCCGTAGCAAGATGCGAGATGCGAGATTCGAGATGCTAGACGCGAGATGCGAGATGCTAGACGCGAGATGCTAGACG
>SLIM01000270.1 GCA_007135625.1 Gammaproteobacteria bacterium | reverse complement strand
GGCCGAGCAGGTAGTTGGCGTCGATGTCGTCGCGCTCTTTTTTGAGCAGGCTACGGTAGATTTGCTCGGCTTCGCGGAGCTTTCCGTTGCGGTGGTACTCCACGGCGGTTTCGAGTGATATGGCACGGGAATCAACGGGCATTGCTGGGAACTCCAAGGGTAAAATTGGGGTGATCGGGTGCGGGCGCTGGAGCAGTGGACTCCCGCTTTCACTCCTGCGGCGGGCGCTCCAGGATGGCGGCGGCGATCTCGGCGGCGAGCTGGTCGAGGAGTTGGCCGTAGTGCTGTACCAGGGTGGCGATGTCCTGCTCCAGCAGCGACTGCTGGTAGTGGCTGCGGCGGATGCGCGGGGTGTGGCTGGCTCCGCGTAGCTCCCAGAGGGCGAGCAGTTCGGCCTGTTCGCCGGGGGTGGCGCTCAGTTCCAGCAGTTCGATACGGACTTGGTGGTCGAGTTCGGCTCCGCGAAAGGGGAAGAAGTGGAGCTGTTCGGTGCCGAGTTGGGCGGCGAGGCGCTGGCCGAGGCGGTGCTGAATCTCTTCGCGCAGGTTGCCGCTCCAGAGGTCGAAGGGGAGCGGGGTGAGTTGCTGCGGTTCGCTGCGCACCAGGATCTCGCGCCGGTCGATGCGCTGCGGGAGGGTGATCGGGCCGATGCCGAGGCGTAGCTCGGGGTGGGCGGTGTCGCTGGTGAGCGGTTGCGGGGTGGCGAGGCTGTAGTAGCGGGTGGGGGGGGTGGAGTTGGCACAGCCGCTCAGTAGCAGGGGGAGCAGGAGCAGAGAGAGGGGCAGAGATCGGGGCAGAAGAGTGGTTTTCATCGCTTTTGTCTTCCCAGCAGGAGCGCGTCGGGGTGGCGCTCTAGGTATTCGGCAACCTCCCGAATGGAGCGGGCGGCACGGTCTACTTCGTTCAGGGTGTCGAAGAGCTGGTAGCGCAGCTCCGACTCTTCGGAGAGAACTCCGGTCTCTACCTGTTGCAAGGTTTTTTCAGCCTGTTGCAAGAGCTGGTTGAGCTGCTGGAGGGTTTCGTTCAGTCCGCTGGTAACGCTGCTAAGCTGCCCTTCGCTGCTCGCTAGCAGGCGGTTGAAGGCGACCAGGCTGCTCTGTGTCTGTTGCAGGATCTCGCCAACTTCGGGGCGGTTGAGGGTGGTGGCGGCGGCGGTGAGCAGCTCTTCCAGTTGGCCGGCCATCTGCTCCAGCGGTAGCGCTTCGACCCGTCCCAGGATCTGTTCGACCCGTCGGGTCAGTTCGCTCACGCCTCCGGCCAGGGTCGGAATGGCGGGGTAGCGGTGTTCTTGGGAAAGCGTTGCCAAGGGGGGTTCGTGTTCCATCTCCAGGGCGATATAGAGCTGTCCGGTGAGCAGGTTGCCGGGGCGTAGCCGACCGCGTAGCCCGTTTGCCACGAGGTGTTCCAGGAGTTCGGTGAGGGCTTCCGCTTCGACTCCGAGGCGTTGCGGTTCGAGTTCGATGACGACCGGCACTTGGTAGTGCTGCTGGGTACTCTCCCACTCTAGCCGCAGGGCCTGGACTTGGCCGACCGGAATGCCGAAAAACTCGACCGGAGCGCCCGGTTGCAGGCCGCGCACGCTGCTGGCGAAGTGGAGCAGGTAGCGTTTGCCGTCGGCGAAGTGGCGCTCTTCGGCCTCTTTGCGGCTGTCGTAGAGGGTAAAGGTCTGCTTGCTGCTGGGTTGTCCTCGCGCCTCTTCCCACTCGGGAATGCCGAAGGCGATGCCGCCGGCGATCAGCGCCCGCACCGCTTCAGTGCGAAACTGAAAGCCGTTGGCATCGAGCGAGGCTTCGACTCCGCCGGCGTGCCAGAAGCGGGTATTTTGGTAGACCAGTCGGTCGTAGGGGGCGTTAAGAAAGATCTGCACTTCGACCCCTTCCGCCTCGGGGAGGAGTTGGTAGCCGACCACTTCGCCGACTTGAATGCGGCGGTGGTAGACCGGGGATTTGGGGCCGATGGAGCCGAGTTGGCGGGCTTGCAGTCGCAGGTAGCTGCCGGGGGCATCGTGGGTGATGACCGGCGGCTCTTTCAGCCCCATAAAGATCCGCGCCCCCCCCTGGCGGCTGCTGCCGGGGTCGAGTTCGATGTAGGCCCCGGAGACCAGGGTGGTGAGTCCGGAGATGCCGCCGGGGTCGATGCGTGGGCGCACGACCCAGAAGCGGGTGCTGGCGTTAAGAAACGGCTCCGCCTCACGGCTCATCTCGGCGGTGACCATCACTTCGCGCTGGTCGGCCCCGAGCGAGACCCGGGTGACCCGTCCGAGATCGACGTTGCGGTAGCGAATGCGGGTTTTGCCCGGCTCGATCCCTTCGGCACTGTGAAAGGTGATGTGGATGGTGGCGCCGCGTTCGCTCCAGCTCATCCAGCCGATCCAGGCGGCAATGAGCGCCGCCACCAGCGGGACCAGCCACACCAGCGAGATCCCCTTCTCCGGGATGGCCAGCGGCTCGGGGAGGGTGGCGAGGGAGTCGGGCGTTGGCGCGGGGTTCGGGGAGTCAACCATGCCCCACCTCGTTCTCACTTGGATCCCAGAGCAGTCGGGGATCGAAGGCCTGCGCGGCAAACATGGTGAGCACCACCACAGCGCCAAAAGCGGTGGCCCCCGCTCCCGGTTCAATGGTCGCCAGTTCGCCGAGCTGGACTAACGCCCCGAGCAGGGTGACGACGAAAATATCGACCATCGACCAGCGCCCCACTCCATCGACCAAGCGAAACAGCCGGGTGCGGTCGCGGCGGCGGAAGTGGCACTGCTGCTTGACGCTCCAGACCAGCCAGCCGAGAATGATCAATTTTCCCAGCGGTACCAGGATGCTGGCGACGAAGATCAGCAGCGCCAGTGGCCACAGGCCGCCGGAGAGCAGGAAGAGCACCCCGCTCAAAATGGTGTCGGACTGTTCGCTGCCGAGGGAGATGACCGACATCACCGGCAGGGTGTTGGCCGGAATGTAGAGCAGCGCGGCGGCGATCAGCAGCGCTTTGGTGCGGTTGAGGCTATCGGGGCGGCGACGGTAGAGCCGGGCGGCGCAGCGTGGACAGCGGTAGCGCTCCGGCTGTTGTCGGGCGGGGCGGGTGAGCTGGCCGCAACTGCGGCAGACCAGTAGCCCGAGGCGGTCGGCGGTGAGCGGTGCGCTCATCCCGCTACCTCACGGCGCAGGCGCATCCAGACATCGTGCGGCTCTAACGCATAGTCGGCCCAGGCGGTGATCAGGATCAGGGCGACGAAGGCGTAGGCGGCGATGCCGGGGATAATGACCGCCATTTCACCCAGCTTGACCACCGAGACCAGCCCCCCCAGCAGAAAAATTTCTAACATGCTCCAGGGCGAGGCGGCGTAGTTGAGGCGGTAGATCTGTGCCGCATAGGGGAGTTGCTGCCGGTAATAGAGGGGAAAAAGGACATAGAGCAAGGCTCCGAGGCGGAGCAGTGGAAGGAGAATCAGGGTGACGAAGATGAGGAGCGCCAGCAGCCACTCACCCCGCCCGACGAAGAGCGCAACTCCGCTCCAGAGAATCACCTCCTGGCTCATCCCCCCCTTCTGCAGCGCCAGCAGCGGAGCGAGGTTGGCGATCAGCAGCAGAATCAGCCCGGAGCAGCTTAACGCCAAGGCGGTTTCGATGCCGCGACGGCGGCAGCGGTAGAGCAGCGCCCCGCAGCGCGGACAGAGCGCTTTGCGTCCCGGCGGCAGTGGGGTGCGGCGGGTCAGCAGGTCGCAATGGGGGCAGGCGATCAGTTCATTCATACGTTTATAGCCAAAAAGAGAGAAGAGCGGCTCGTCTCGTCTCTGCTCGCTCGCGGATCCTCTGCGCTAAAAACTGTATTAGTATCCACATTCCGCTCCCCCCGTGCAACAGACGGATTCAAGAGATGTATTTCCTTCCCGCTCTCGCCCTTTACGCTTGACCACCATTATCTCCTATGACGCCGAGCGACTGCTCGGCTAACCACTTTCCTATGCTCGCCCTTCACGCTTGACCACCATCATCTCCTATGACCGTGCTTTTCGGAAAAATTACCCGAAAGCAGCAGCCGCGCCCCTCTTTCGGGCGGCGGTACTCCAGGCGCATACGGTTGGCTTCGCACAGCTCTTTGGTGACGAAGAGTCCCAGTCCGGTGCCTTGGGGCGAGGTGGTGAAGAAGGGGTCGAAGACCTGCCCCTCATGCTCACGCGCAATGCCGGGGCCGTTGTCACAGATATCGAGGTAGGGGGTGGCGAAGCGCTGGGAGAGTCCGGTGCGCACCACCACCCGCAGGGCGCTGCGCTCGCGGTCGAAGTGAACAACCGTGTTACCCAGTAGATTTTCAAAGATCTGGCGGCACTGCTTGGGATCGGCCATTAGGGTGATGGCGGTTTCGTAGCAGAGGATTCGCACATTGCGCTCCTCCAGTGCGAAGAGCTGACGCAGGTCGCAGACTACGGTTTCGATGAAGCTGCGCAGCTCAATCGCTTCGGGTGCGGCGGCCCCCCGGCGGGAGAACTGCAACATATCTTCGACGATGGTATTCACTCTTTGTGAGTGGGTGTGGATAATCGCGGCGAGGCGCTGGTCTCCGGCATCGAGATTTTCCGATTCACGCAGGAGTTGCTCGGCGTGGCTGATCGCGCCGAGCGGGTTGCGAATCTCATGGGCGATGCTGGCGACGAGGCGACCGAGCGAGGCGAGTTTCATTTGGTGGGCGCGTTCGGCCCACTCGGAGAGATCGTCAATAAAGATCAAGGCTCCGACCGGGGTGACGCTGCCGAGTTCGACAAAGTGTACCCGCAGTTGGTGGGGAGCACCTTTTGGGGCGAAGGTGGCATTGCCGGCAATCTGCCCCCGTCGCCACTGGGTGAAAGCGTGAAACAGTTCGCCGGAGAGGTTGGAGAGGGGGAGCGCTCGCTGGGCATCGGGCATTCCGAGCAGGCGGTAGGCGGCTTCATTAAAGGCGCGTAGCCGGTTGCGCATATCCACCACGATAATGCCGGTCTCAATATGCTCGATAATGTATTGGTTGATCTGTGCGAGGTCGGCGAGGTCAATCTCGCGCTGGCTAGCGAGCCGCTCGGTTTCGCGCAACCGTCGCGCCAGCATTTCGGCCATAATCGCCATGGCGAAGAAGCTCAGACCCATGAAGCCCGCTTGGGTGTAGTGGGTGTTGGGGAAGACCTTATTGAGATCGGAGTAGACTTCGGCCCCGAGCAGGGCGAGTGCCGCCATAGCGGAGAAGACCAGTACCGCTCGTCCGCGCATAATGGCTCCACCAAAGGCAATCGAGACCCCTAGCAGTAGGCTGAGTCCGGTGGAGATTCCCCCGCTGGTTAGGGTCATGAGGATAATGGCCGGAATGTCGAGAAAGACCATCAAATAGGTCTGATTTTCGCAACTTTCGGTATAGAGGTGGTAGACGATGATGCTGCCCAGCACCATGGCCCCGTAGATCCAGACGGTGTAGCTGAAGAGTTCGGCGTTGTGCTGGCCGAGGAAGGAGTTGTCAAGGTCGCTGTAGAAGAGGATGGTGAGGGTGACGGCAAGGAAGGCGCGGTAGGTGAGAAAGGCCCGCGCCAGCGGGCAGCCACGATCTCGACCGTCGTTGAGGGTCAGCGGGGGGGGTGGCGGAGTGGCCATCATCCCCCCTTGGAGGCCGTCAAAGAGGGGTTTGCCGGGCGAATTGCCTGCTCGCTCCGGGGTGGCCTAACGGCGCGGTTCGCGCAGACGAATATCCACTTTGGCCTGGCTGCGCAGGTTATCGACCAGGTGCTGAAACTCGTTGCGTCCCATGGAGTCGGCGATGGAGTCGCGAATCATCTTCCGCTCCATTTCGGAGAGGGCGCTGGGGTCGCCATCCGTCACTTCGGAGAGCAGGATCACGCTGTAGTCGCCCCGTTCGTTGACCGCCTCGCCGATGCGTACCGCGCCGCTGGGCGGGGGGGCGAGGGCAAAGGCGGCGTTGCTAATGACGAAGGGTGCGCCGCTGTTGCGCAGTGCCTGCTGCTGGCTGACCACTTCGCCCCCCTCCGCCTCGGCCACTTCGGCGAGGGTGATGACTCCGTTGCGTAGCCGCTCCAGGTAGGCTTCGCCAGCAGTCCGCGCCAGTTCGGCGGCCTGTTGGCGCTGTAGCTCGCTGCGAATGGTGGAGCGTACCTCTTCCAGCGGGCGGTAGCTCGCTTCGCGGTAGTCGGCGATGCGCAGTACCAGGGCGTGTTCGCCCTCCAGTTCGATCAGTTCGCTATTGTTGCCGCGCACCAGCACATCGTCGCTGAAGGCGGCGGCCATGACCCGGGGGTGGCGGAAGAGGCCGCTGGCCTGACCACGCGGGATCCACTCGCTTTCGCGCAGTTCCAGCCCGAGGGTTTCGGCGGCGGGGAGGAGCGAGCCGGGCTCTTCGTAGGCGAGGTCGGCGAGCTGTTCGGCGTACTCAAAGTAGCGCCGCTGCGCCTCGGCACGCAGAAAGGCGCTCTCCACTTCACTGCGGGCCTGCTCGAAGGATTGGCCGCTCTCGGGCTGAATCGCGGTCAGTTGAATGATGTGAAAGCCGAAGGGGGAGCGGACCAGGTCGCTGATCTCGCCCTCTTCCAGGGCGTAGGCGACCTCTTCAAACTCGCCGACCATCACCCCGCGACCAAAGAAGCCGAGATCGCCCCCTTGGGCGGCGGAGCCGGGATCCTGGGAGTGGTCGCGGGCCAGTTGGGCGAACGCTTCGCCAGCCTGGAGACGCGCCAGCAGCTCGCGGGCTTGGGCCTCAACGGCGGCTTCCTGCTGCGCCTCTTCGACGGCCAGTAGAATATGGGAGGCACGCCGCCGTTCGGGGGTAAGGTAGTCGCCTTGGTGCTGTTCATAGTAGCCGAGCAGCAGCTCTTCGTCCGGCTCCAGGTTGGTGGCGATGGTCTGGTGGTCGAGTTCGAGATAGAGGAGTTTGACTTGCTCAGGAGCAGTGAATTGGTCGCGGTTGGCTTGGTAGTAGGCTTCGATCTCGCTGTCGCTAACTTCGATCTCATCGCGGTAGGCATCAACCGGGAAGGTGAGGTAGTCAAAGCTGCGGGTCTGGCGTTGCAGGCGTACTACTTCGGCCAGCTCCTGTTCGGTGGCCCAGTTGCTGCCGCTGATGGCCCGCTCCAGTTGCTCGCTGAGTAGCGCCTCGGACATCCGCTGCCAGAAACCCTGCTCGCTCAACCCCTGGGAGCGGAGCAGGCGTTGGTAGAGGTCGATGTTAAAGCTGCCGTTGAGCTGGAAGGGGGGGAGTTCGGCAATCGCGGTGCGGATCATCTGGTCGCCGATGCGCATGCCCAGTTGCTCGGCCTGCATCAAGATCAGGGTGTTGCGGATCATCCCCTCAAGAGCCTCGCGGCGCAGCATCTGCTCCTCTTCGGGGCTGGGGCTGAACTCTCCGCCCATCATCTGGCGCATGCGTTCACGGTATTCGCGATAGCGCGTTTCGAAGGTACGTTCGGTAATCTCTTGGCCATTGACGGTGGCGGTGATGGGTTCACCGCCGACCCCGAGGTATTCGTGAACACCCCATAGCGCGAAAGGAACGGAGATGAGTCCGACGATGACCCAAGCGATCCAGCCTTGGGCGCGATCTCTAATGGATTGAAGCATAATTCTGAAATCCTACGAGACGTTGGTTTTTTGGCGCACAAATACAAACGGGGTATCCAAGGATACCCCGTTTGCGCGGTGTTGGCGGAGTGGACGGGGCTCGAACCCGCGACCCCCGGCGTGACAGGCCGGTATTCTGACCAACTGAACTACCACTCCAGTAAACTTGGCTCCAGGAGCTTCTACTCCGAGAACGTGGTGGGTGCTGCAGGGATCGAACCTGCGACCCTCGCCTTGTAAGGGCGATGCTCTCCCAGCTGAGCTAAGCACCCTTCAGGGCATCTTCAAGAACTGCGTCTAGTTTAGCGCATCCTTGAGCGCTTTGCCAGCCTTAAATGTCGGCATCTTGCTGGCCTTGATCTTGATGGTTTCTCCGGTGCGTGGATTGCGGCCATCACGCGCCGCACGCTCCTTTACACTAAAGGAGCCGAAACCAATCAGTACCACTTGATCATCCTTCTTCAGCGCTTCCGTGATGGCTTCGACCATGGCATCAAGTGCCCGCGCTGAATCGACCTTGGAAAGGTCGGTCTTTTCGGCAATCGCTGCGACTAATTCCGTCTTGTTCATTCATTACTCTCCTCATGGGGTATATCGGCACATTGACATCTGGGACCGGCTTTGCGGCACCGCTCCAGCGAACTGCGGCAAACTGCACGGCTCTGCTAGTTATACAAGCCGCCTCTTTTGCTGTCAAGCAGCCATTGTGCTTTTCTTTGGGCTGTAACTACGAACCGACCCTGGCGCACAATCGCCTCCCCGATCCCTCCGGTCGCAGCAGCATCCGGAAGAGGCACCATTGTAGCGCGGCGACAGAAAAAGGCAACATTTTTTTTCATCAAGCGGCTAAAAACTAGAGGCCAGAGGCGGCGGGTGGCGGGCTGGAGCTAAACAACTCGACAACCTTTGGGTCAATGGAGCGGACGTGGAGGTCGCGCTGTGGGAAGGCGATCTCTACCCCGGTCTCACGAAAGGCTTTGTCCAGGCGCATGTGGAGGTCGTGCATGACGGTCATGCGGCG
>SLIM01000086.1 GCA_007135625.1 Gammaproteobacteria bacterium | reverse complement strand
CCTTAACCCTTAACCCTTAACCCTTAACCCTTAACCCTTAACCCTTAACCCTTAACCCTTAACCCTTAACCCTTAACCCTTAACCCTTAACCCTTAACCCTTAACCCTTAACCCTTAACCCAGAAGCAGGGGGTATGGCACATTGCGTAAGGGATTTAGCGCCAAAATTACGACCCAATGAACCACTTCTTGTTTCTTCTACACTTTCCGGGTTTAGTGGGTTATAAGGGCAAGGTGCGGAAAGTCCGGTTTCTAGGGCAACCTACGGCGGGAGCATCTTCCCCGGATTGAGAATCGCATCGGGATCGAAAAGGCGGCGTAGGGAGCGCATAAGGCCAAGGGCAATCGGGTCGAGTTCACGGTCGATGAAGTCGCGCTTTTCGAGTCCGACACCGTGCTCCCCGGAGAGGGTGCCGTGAAGCTGCAAAACCAGATCAAAAACTTGATCGAGGCACTGCCCGGCGGCGGCGGCCTGCTGCGGGTGGTGCGGATCGATCAGGAGATTGACGTGGATATTCCCATTTCCTGCGTGGCCGAAGTTGACAATCGGGATGGCGTACTGCTGGGAGAGGCGCTCTAGGCCGCTAATCAGCTCGGGAATGCGCGAGACCGGCACGACCACATCTTCGTTAATTTTGTGCGGGGCGATGCGCCGCATGGCGGGGGAGAGGGCGGCGCGTGCCTGCCACAGCGCCTTGCTTTCGCTCGCGTTGGCGGCACTGCGCAGCGAGCGCAGCGAGGGGTTGCGGGCGGCCTCGCTAATCGCGGCAACGGCGGCATCGAGACACGCCTCGCTGCCATCTACTTCGATCATGAGCATGGCGCGTGCCTCGGGGGGGAGGTCGAGTCCGGGGTAGTCGCGAATGAGATTGAGTGCGCCGCTATCCATAAACTCCAGAGCGCAGGGGGTGACTGGCTGTGCCATAATCGCAGAGACGGCGCTGGTGGCTCCGGCGATGTCGTCGTAGAGCAGCCGCAAAGTGCGTTGTGCTTCGGGGAGCGGGGTGAGTTTTAGCAGCGCTTCGGTAATAATCGCAAGGGTGCCTTCCGAGCCGATCAGCAGGCGGGTGAGGTCGTAACCGACTACGCCCTTGGTGGTGGCGACTCCGGTATGCAGGATCTCCCCGGCTCCGGTCACAGCGGTTAGGGCGAGGGTGTTGTCGCGGGGGGTGCCGTATTTTACCGCGCGCGGGCCGGCGGAGTTGTAGCCGAGGTTGCCGCCAATGGTGCAGACTGCTGCGCTGGTGGGGTCGGGAGGCCAGAAAAAACCCTCTTTAGCTAGAGCCTGCTGCAACTGCCGGTTGGTAACGCCGGGTTCAACCCGGACGGTGCGGTTGGCGGGGTCGATCTCTATGATGCGAGCCATCCGCTCCAGCGAGAGTACTACGCCCCCTTGGTCGGGGACGCTCGCCCCGGTGGTGCCGGTGCCGCGTCCGCGCACGGTGAGGGGGAGCCGTTGTTCGCGGCAGAGGGTGACCAGAGCGACTATCTGTTGCGCTTCGGTGGCGAAGAGGACTGCTTGCGGTAAGCCTTGGCGACGGCTGTTGTCGTAGCTATAGGCGGTGCGGCTGGCAAGATCCAGGGCCAGTGCCGAAGGGGGAAAAATTGCGGCCAGCCGCTGAATAACCCCCCTCGCTAGGGGAGCGTCGATCTCAGTAGCGCTCAATGATCTTTACCACTTGGCGCACCCCTTCGACATAACGGACGACCTCCTCTACGGCGGCCTCCTCCTCGGGGGTGAGCAGCCCCATCAAGTAGACCACGCCGCGCTGGGTGACTACTTTGACCCGGTTGGGGTTAAACCCTGGGAGGCGAACTTTCAGGAGCGAAAGATTGACCCGTCCGGTGATTGCGGAGTCACGCGCCTTATCGCTGAAGGTGTCGAATGGCCCAATCTGCACCTCGTTATAGACCTTGCGGACATGCTGCAGGTGGCGAGCCCAGTCAACATACTGCTGCCGCGCCTCTTCGTCAGCGGCTTGGCCGGTGAGCAGAAGCTGTAAATTGTAGCTGGTGGCACTTACGTCGAGGCGGGAGGCGACTTCGCGCTGGTCGCGCAGCCAGACCAGTGATTTTATCTCAATGCTCTGATCCTCCATCATCGCCCCGACGGTGCGGCGATCATTGGCCATGCCGACCCCGGTGGCGGCTCCGCCGACGAGCAGCGGGGCGCACCCTTGCAGGAGGAGCAGAAGCAGCAGCGCTCCGCTTCGTATCGTGATTATTTTCTGCACATTGATTCCTGTTTAGTGAAAAGTAACGCGAGGCTCTCCCCTACTCCCCAAAGGCATCCATGATCCACTCAAACGCCTCGCCCTGCGCCCCGCCGATGGCGACGACATCAAAGCGGCAGGGCGGTTCCGGGAGCAGTCGTTGCCGTTGCAGGTAGTGGCCAGCGGTGAGGAGTAGCCGTCGCCGCTTGCTTTGGGTGACACTCTCCGCCGCCGAGCCGTAGCGGCTGCTTTTGCGATAGCGCACCTCAACAAAGACTAAGGTGCTATCGTGCCACATCACCAGGTCAATCTCACCAAATCGGCAATGGTAGTTGCGCTGCACTAGCCGCAGCCCTTGCGCGCTGAGGTGCTGGAGTGCGTACTCCTCCCAGCACTGGCCTTGGTTCATGGTTGGTTTGCCGGAAGTGCGGAGAGTTCCCTAGCCGAAAGCAGCGGTTCGGGAAGCAGCACCCGTGGCACTCCTTGGCGAAATTGCGCCCAGATCAGACCACGGCGGATGCGGTTGTTAGCGTCGCGGTAGAGCATCCCGCTCTGCCCTTGCAGCCGCAGCTCGCCGCGTCCGAGCAGCTCTGAGGAGCGGCGCAGTAGGGGGTAGAGATCCTGCCCCATGGCGTAGAGGCGGGGGTGGCGGGCGGCGCTCTCGGGAAAGAGTTCTTCTAGCCGTTCATGGGTAATCGGATCTTCCGTCCCGGCGGGGAGCAGCAGCCAGGGGATGTCGGGAAAGATAACTCCCTCTAAGTCAACATCCTGAGTCGGGTTGGGATGGCCGCTGTAGAGGTGGGAGGTGGCGTAGATCGGCAGGTGACCGGCATGGTGAAACTGCAGTTGCGGGCGCAGTTGGCGGGCGAGTACCGGTTGTGCGACCAGAAAGATAAAGTCGGCATCGCCGCGCACGCGGGGGGTAAAACCAACCCGTTTACCGAGAATGCTCTGCATCTGGCGCTGCCGCGCTTCGCTCTCGGGGAGCTTTAGGAAGTCACGCAGCGGGGCGGAGAAGTCGTGCATTGCCGGATCATATGGGTAGTGTTCGGGGACGACTCCGCCTAGCCGCTCCCAGCGTTCACTAAAGGCGGCGGCGAGGCGCTGTCCCCACTCGCCTTGTGGTGAGAGAATGACCGCCTGCCGGTGGCCATCCTCCCAGGCGCGGTCGGCGACCTGCCACGCTTCATCTTCGGGGGCGAGGCCGAATTGGTAGAGTCCGGGGATCGGGCCGCGCTGCTCACTGAGCCAGTTGAGGGCGAGTAGCGGAACTTCGCGGCGCGGACGCTGGGCCAGCACTTCGACCGCCTCTTTGCGCAGGGGGCCGATTACCAGTCTGGCTCCGGCGCGTACCGCTGCGGCGTAGTGGGCGGTGGGATCGCCCTCCCCCTCGCTGTCAAAAAAAAGCAGGCTGGGGCGGGCGATTCCCTCGTGGTCGGCATAGTAGGCGGCAAGCAGGCCGTCGCGAATCGCTTCGCCAAGTTCGCGCAGCCGTCCGCTAAGCGGCAGCAGGAGCGCCACCTCCCCCGCCTGGGCGACCGTTTGGGGGGGGCGCGGAGAGGGGGCGTAGTGGGCTAGCCCCTCCAAGGTTCGCGCCATCGCCGGGTGGTCGGGAAAGGCTTGCCGCCACTGTCCGGCGGCGCGGGTCAAGCGCGCTGGGTCGTCGCCGTGGCGCTTTACCACCCGTGCCAGCTCCATCCAGCCGCCTACTACGCCGGGGGGCTTGGGTTGCAGCAGCTCCAGAGCGGTATCGGGCAGCAGGCTGAGGGTCTCGATAATTCGTCCCTGGTTGGCGAGGCGGGCGTTTGCATCACGCAGAATTAAGTCGAGCGCAATGCGCTGGCGTGCCGCTTCCAACTGTTTACCGGCAAGCAGCAGCGCCCCGGCCCGCGCCTCGTGATAACGCACCGCCAGCTCGTAGGGTAGCGCCTCGGGTGATAACGCTTGCAGCAGCGCCTCCGCCTCAGCGGGGCGGCGGTTGGCGATACGCTGCTCCGCCAAGAGCACCTGTCGCTCCTGCTCCAGCTCGGGCCAGGCGCGAAGATCGAGTCCCTGTAGCAGCCGTTCCGCCTCGGCTAGATCACCCGATAGCAGAAAGTTGTCTGCTGCACGCAGTAGCCACGCTTCGCGCTGCGGTGGCCCGGCCTGCTGCGCCAACTGGCGGTAGCTACGAGCGGCGGCAGCGTGATTACCGCTACGCTCTTGTTGTTGCGCCTGCTGCGGATCGATTGGACGCGGTTCGCTACGGGTGGTGCGCTCCCCGACCGCCCCACAACCGCCAAGCAGCAGCACCAGGAGGGCGAGCAGCAGCGGTGCTGCTAGCGGGAAGCGTGCGGCAGCAGGTGCCGACATGCTACCGCGTGATCCAAAAGGAAACCGCTGGGGGGCGGGTGGTGTATAGTAGGGGCGTTTTCGGTGTATCATGCTCCAATCCGGTGGCACACTAGGTTTTTGAGTCTCTTGCGTGGAGTTGCTGCTGTCAATGCAAAATGGTATTTTATATGTTGTCTCGACCCCAATCGGCCATCTGGCGGATATCACCTATCGTGCGGTGGAGACCCTTCAGAAGGTCGATCTCATCGCGGCTGAGGATACCCGCCACAGCCGTCCACTCCTTCAGCACTACGGGATTACGACCCCGGTCATCGCCTATCATGATCACAATGAGGAGGGGGCTGGCTACCAACTGCTCCGTCGCCTGGAGGAGGGACAGCAGATCGCGATGATTAGCGATGCTGGCACTCCGTTGATTCGTGATCCCGGCTTTCAATTGGTGCGGGAGTGCCACCGCCGCAACTTGCGGGTGGTGCCGATTCCCGGCCCGAGTGCGCTGCTCTGCGCTCTCGCCGCCGCCGGGGTCGCTCCCGACCGCTTCTCCTTTGAGGGTTTTCCGCCGCGCACCCGCAACGCTCGTCAGGAGTTTTTCCGTGAGTTGCGCCACGCTTCGCAGACGGTAATTCTCTACGAGGCCTCTCACCGCATTATGGCGACCTTGGCGGATGCGATTACCATCCTTGGTCCAGAGCGTGAAGCGGCTATCGGGCGCGAGTTAACCAAGCGCCATGAGACGCTGCTGCATGGCCCCTTGGAGCAGTTGCAGGAGAGTCTGCGACAAAGCCCCAACCAGCGCAAGGGGGAGTTTGTGCTGCTCATCGCCGCCGCACCAGCGCCACCAGCCGACGCAATCCCGCCAGATACCGAGCAGATGCTGACCCTGCTTCTGGCGGAGTTGCCGCTAAAGCGGGCCTGCGCCCTTGCTGCCCAGATCAGCGGGATGTCGAAAAATGTCCTCTACCGCCGCGCTCTGGAGCTGAATGAGGAGCCGGATCGGGAGGTCAGTATATAGCGCCGGAGTGAAAAGTTCAAACACCAAGGTAATCTCGCTCCTCCTGCGACCCGTGACTCACTCCACTACGCGAATCACGCCCGCCATATTATGATTTTCATGTGGTTCACAGAGGTAGGGGTAGACTCCCGGCTGGTCGAAGGTGCGACTTACCGACTCTCCCGGAAAGAAGTACTCTCCCGGCTCTTCCCCTAGCTCACGAAACCAGACGTTGTGAAACTGTCGCCGTTCGTGGTTCTCCCAGCGCACGCTGGTGCCGACGGTAACGGTCACCTCTTGGGGAGTGAAGCGGAAGCGCTCGGCCACCACGACCACCTCCTCAGCAGTGGTCGTGGCCGCCGCCGGGGCACTCGCTGGTGCCTCCGTTGGGGCAGTGGTCGTGGCCGCCGCCGGGGCGCTCGCTGGTGCCTCCGTTGGGGATGTTACCTGGCTACGCACGGCGTTAATCTCCGCTTCCGGGTGGTCAAGTCCCAGGCGATACCCGAGGGAGACGTGGTGGAAGCGGCCATCGGCGTGGTCATCGTGAATCGCAAAGCCGATGTTATAGAGGGTGCCGGGTTGCAGCGGCAGGTCGCCGTGCTGCTCGCTGGTGAGGGGGCGGCGGATCTCGAGGTTCCAGACCTCCCCCTCCAGCCAGCCATCGGCGGCTACCTTGCGGCTCTCCTTAAGTACCCGCTCGGCGAGGACATAGCCATTTTCGACTACTCCGGAGCTGCTCCAGCGTAGCAGATCCATGTAGCGCCCGGCGGCCAGTGCTGCGGCTAGCTCCTCGGCAGGGCGCAGCTTATCCCAACCGCCAAGTGTGGCTCCGCGCCGTCCCGCCTCCTCAACGTGGGTGCGGCTCTCTTTGAGGTATTTGGTGACCCCGGCGTGCAGATCGAGTGGCAGTCCGGCGGCGGTGGGGTTCTCGGGGTGAACCGGCATTCCGCGTGAGTCATGGTGGCAGGAACCCCAGCAGCCGGCCTGGGCGGCGTATTCGACCTCATCCTTGGCGATCATAATGGCCAGCTTTACCCGGTTTTCCGGATCCATCTTGCCCCCTTCAACAAAGGGTACCGGAGCGTGGTCGCCCGCTTCCCACTGAAAGCGGAAGTAGAGATGCTCGTCGTCGTGGGCGGTCTGTACGGTGAGCGGAATCGAGCCGCGTTTGCCGGGGATCGGGGTCTCTTCCGCCTTTTCGCCAGTCACCAGCTTGCGCCCCATTTCAGCGGCCTCATGCGCGTGGCAGGAGGCGCAGGTGTCACCGGCACGAAAGGGGCGAGCGCCGCCGTGCTGACTCCCCACTAAAGTCCACTCCATGGAGGCCTGACCGGGGTAGAAGAGGGTGATCTGGCGCTCCGGCAGTGCCGCCCACTCTATCCCAAAACCGCGTACCGCTGGGGCCGGGCTAACGCTGGCACCGGGGGTCACTCCATGCGCTGCTAACGCCTCGGCCACTGCCGTTTCAATCCGCTGCTGCTCGGCCTGTTGGGCGGCGCGGCGGCGTTCGCGCTCACGCGCCGACTCCTGTTGTTGCTGCGCTTCGGCCTCCGCTTCCGCGATGGCGATGCGCTCCATGCCGGCGACAAAGCGCTCGGGGAGTTCGCGAATATATTGGCGCAATGGGGCGTTCCACTTCTCCAACTCCTCTTCGCTAAGCTGGTCGTGGGCTGGCTTATGGGCGATCCCCTTGTGGCAGTCGATGCAGGTGTGGCCATTCTCCATGGCGTAGATGTGCTGTTGGCGGGAGCGGGGCTTCTGCAGCTCGGGGTTCATCATCTCCCAACTGTGGCAGTTGCGGCACTCGCGGGAGTCGGTGTACGTCATCTCGGCCCACACCCGTTTGGCCATGGTCAGACGATGAGCATCAAACTTTTCAGGAGTATTGACGGTACCCAGCAGCCAGTGGTACACCTCACTACTGGCGCGTATTTTGCGTACAATTTTATGCACCCAAGGGTCGGGAACGTGGCAGTCGGGACAACCGGCCCCCACCCCACTGTGATTGGTATCGTGCGGAGTTCCTTTAAACTCGGCATAGACATTATCCTTCATCTCATGACAGGATATACAGAATTCGGTGGTGTTGGTCGCCTCCATCCCCCAGTTGAATCCTCCCCATAACAGGACACCAAGGATCATAAAGGCTACCGCTCCGCCGAGGGTCGATCCGAAGATGACCTTGCGTGATAAAAAGTCTTTAAGGGGTGATGCGTGGTGCATGAGGTTCCTCCACCAAGGATGGTCGTATAGGCGAGAAGGTGAGTGGGAGACGAGGGGGGGAGTCCCCCCTCGCGCCCGCTGCTAGCAGTAACCTGCCGCCGCTACCAGCGGCCTGCTGAGTCGCTTGATTACGTCACGCTTAGGTCACGTGATTGGTGCGGTTGTAGACATTGAACTTGCCGGTCGGAGCATACAACCCCTTCACCCGCGCCTTCTCTTCAAGGGTCTTGGCATCGTAGATCACGATTTCGCCATTCGGCTCGGTAGAGTCCTTACGGTTCCACAGCGAGACCCAAACTTCAGATCCGTCATGGTTGAACTCCATGTGGACGGCAACGTAGCCCTCCACCTCGGTGAGGCGAATGGTTTTGACAATCTCACGGCTCTCCTTGGAAATCACTTGTACCGACTGCTGAATCTCAGGCTCGGGGTGGATCGTTTGGTCGGCCCAGACGTAGTCGCTCTTGGGGTGGGTGCGGATGAAGACACCCGGACCATCGGTCTCGGTCTCGTAGCAGATCTTCCACGCCTCATTGGGGCGATTGGCCGGGTCGTTACCCCAGACGGTAACCATGCCTAGACCAAGGTGGACAGTGCCCCCGACCGGCCCACACTTGGGATCGATCCAGTTGGCCCCTGGGCCAGGATGAGGCAGCGGCTGGGTAGCGATCAGAGCCTCCCGCTTCTGGGTTTTGGTGTCGACCACAACCATGGTATCCGAAGCATTTGCCGCGATCTGGAAGTAACGGCCGGTGGGGTCAAAGAAGCCGTCATGCAGAAATTTGGCAGTATCCATCTGGGTGATGGAGAGGTTGTCGATGTCGGTATAATCGACCTGCCACATCTGCCCCAGCTCCTTCAT
>SLIM01000003.1 GCA_007135625.1 Gammaproteobacteria bacterium | reverse complement strand
TTAACCCTTCCCCCCTTAACCCTTAACCCTTCCCCCCTTAACCCTTAACCCTTAACCCTTAACCCTTCCCCCCTTAACCCTTAAACCCTCGAATCCCCTTTAGAAGTAAAATATTTTCCTCTTCAGTGCCGATGGTGATGCGTAGGCACTCCTCAAGTAGGGGGTGGCTGCCGTGGAGGTTTTTAATCAAGATGCCGTGGCTGCGGAGGTGTTGATGCAGGGCGTTGGCGCTGCCGGGGGTGGTGAGGCGGAGGAGGATGAAGTTGGCATCGCTAGGGTAGGCTCGAATCGTCGGGAGTTCGCTGAGTTGGGCGAAGATCTCATCGCGGGCATGGCGGAGGGTTTGGGTCTGCTGGTCGAGGATTGCCTGGTGGCGCAGGGCGAAGTCGGCGCTGACCTGGGTAAGGGTGTTGATGTTGTAGGGGAGGCGGGTTTTATCAATCTGCTCTAGCCACGCTGCCGCTCCGGCGAGCATCCCGAGGCGTAGGCCGGCCAATCCCATCTTGGAGAGGGTGCGCATCACCAGCAGGTTGGGGTACTCATCGAGTAGCGGCAGGAAGGTGGCATCGGTGAAGGGAGCGTAGGCTTCGTCAATAACGACCAAGCCGGAGGCGGCGGCGAGTACCTGGTGGATAGCATCCTGATCGAAGAGATTGCCGGTCGGGTTGTTGGGGTAGGCGAGGAAGATCAGGCTCGGCTGGTGCTGTTCAATGGCGGCGAGCAGGGGTTCCGGGGTGAGTCCGAAATCCTCGCTTTGCAGGGGTACTCCAATGTATTGGGTATGGGTAAAGTGGGCGATCATGCGGTACATGACAAAGCCCGGTTCGACCGAAAGCAGGGTGCGTCCGGGGCCACCGACGGTCATCGCCAGCATCTGAATCAGCTCATCGGAGCCGTTGCCGAGGAGCAGGCCGCTGCTCTCCTCTAGCCCCAGATGGTGGCGCAGCCGCTCTTTCAGGGCGGGGGCCTGGGGGTGGGGGTAGCGGTTGACATCGACCTCGGCCAGCTCGGTGAGCCACAGCCGTTTGAGTTCGTCTGGCCAGGTGTAGGGGTTTTCCATCGCATCCAGTTTGATCAGACCTTGGGAATCGGGGACTGCATAGGCGGTGAGGGCGCGAATCTCGGGGCGCACCAGTTGTTCAATGGTTGAGTTCATAAAGCATCTGTTCGAAGGGTTAAGGGTTAAGGGTTACGGGTTAAGGGTTAAGGGTTAAGGGTTAAGGGTTACGGGTTACGGGTTACGGGTTACGGGTTGGTTGAAAAAATGGTCCTCTCACCACTGTCGCAGCGCATAGACCCAGCGCCCGAGGATCTCATGCAGCGCGGTGCGGCTATTATCCAGCGCCGAGC
This sequence comes from Gammaproteobacteria bacterium, assembly GCA_007135625.1. Classification (GTDB taxonomy): domain Bacteria; phylum Pseudomonadota; class Gammaproteobacteria; order Chromatiales; family Chromatiaceae; genus SLIM01. Next base: position 7,419 of record SLIM01000003.1, on the reverse strand, counting down.
TGCTGGGGGTCCAGTCGCGCAGGCGCAGGCCGGGGCGGGGACATTGAAACAGGGTAGGAGCGGGGGTCGCCGTGATCCCGGCGGCCTGGAAGCTCTGGAGGGCGCGGGGGATGTGCCAGGCGTGGGTAACCAGCAAGACCCGCTCCATCTCCAGCTCGTGCAGCAGCTCGGCGCTATACTGGGCATTCTCCCAGGTGGTGCGGCTACGCCCCTCAATGCCCGCGACCGTCACCCCGAACTCTTCGACCAGCACCTGTTGCGCCAGCCGCGCCTCGCTCGGTCGCCCGTCGGCCTCGCTGCCGCCGCTGGGAATCACCGGAAGGTCGAGATGCCGCGCCAGCCAAGCGGCGTAGCGCAGCCGGACCAGCAGGTCGCCGCTAACGGTATCACCGCCATATTCGGTGTTGCCGCGATAGCTGCCGCCGCCGAGGACGATAATCGCCTGCGGGTCGCTGGCGCGGGCCTGCTCCAGGCGGAGCGGCGGAATCGTCTGCTGGGCGCAGAGCAGGCGGTCACTGAAAAAGGGGAGGGAGAGTACCAGTAGTAGCGCCATGGTGATTGCCAGCAGCAGGCGACCGAGAATCCGGCGAGCATACCATACTCCCAGCAGTCCGATTAAGATCAATACCCCAGGTGGAAGGAGTAGGTTTTTGATTAAGCCCTGTAATTCAAACATATTTTATCACTCTATTTTTCAGTGCGATACCAAAAAGTACTTCGCAGGGTTGACAAATGGCTTGCATCTGAGCCATTTTAGTGTTTGTATAGTCGCATGTTAGCCAGCATACTGAAAGCCGAAACTTACGATGGAGCGCCCCGGCATGAAACACACCTTTCGAAAGTTCTTTTACCTGATCGCCTGTGCGATACCGGTCTATATCAGTGCCGCAGGACTCGGCACCCCAATCAGCACCCCCTTTAGCGAGTTCGGCAACTATGTCCGCGCCGCTTGGGCCGAGTGTTCGCACGATCCGACGACTTGGGCGACCTGCCTATACAACCTCAATGAGGTGGCGGCAGATGTCGAAAGCTACACAAAAATATGGTGCAAAGAAAACCCCCATGAGTGCAATATTACGGTAACCGATGTCCTTGGTGATGCGGTCTTCGGCGAGACGGAGCCGAACAACTTTATCCACCAGGCAAACCGCATCCCCCTCGACCAACCGGTTTTTGGGCAGATCTCTGCGGCCACCGATGTGGACTGGTTCACCTTCAATACCTTTGAAAACAACACCGCTTTCACCATTTGGTTCGCCCCCGCCCCCATTCCTTGGTTGGTAACGGTGAAGGATCGCTTCAGCAATGTATTGGCGGAGTTTGAGACCAGCGTTGACGTGGAGACCAACTTTCGGGTGCAGGCCGCCAATGTCGGCCAGCAGTATATCGTGATTCGCCCCGTTGAAGGGAGCTTCAGCCGCCAAATGTACCAGATGATGGTAACCCTTACCGGTGCCCAGGGCGGCTCAGGTACCACTCCGCAGATCAACTACGGGGAAGTGGAGCCAAATGATACCCTCTACACCGCCAATCCGATCCGTCCCCACCAGACCATCGTCGGCCAATCCAGCTCGCCGCAGGATATCGACTGGTTTATGATCGAGACCCATGCCAATAATACTTACATAAATATTTGGTTTGAGGCGATGGAGAACTACGACACTGCGCAGCGCGGTAACCCCGCACGCTGGGATGTCTCCTTCACCGACCATGCGGGGAATGTCCTCTCCCACTTCGTCGCTCCCACCGCCGACGGCACGACCTTTGACGTGCAGGCGGGGAATGCCGGGAACTACTACATTCGGGTGCGCCTCAACAACCCAGAGGATAACCCGGCGTATCATGCTCCCTACCGCCTGGCTGTCCACTTCCGTGATGAGTTCGGTGGTCCGATCCGCCCCGACTACAACTTCTACGATGCCGAGCGGGAGCCGAACGACACCTTCTCGCAAGCCAATATCCTCGATCCCTCTACCAGCATGGTCGATATTCGGGGCCATCTGAATCATCGCAACGATTTCGATCTGTTCCGTATTGATAGTGCGGGCAATGAGACGATTAACATCGAGATCTGCCCGGATCGCAGCAGTTGCTATCCCATCTGGAATACCGTGAGTCCTTGGGCGGTCTACCTCTTTGACGGTGCTAAGGTGAATGATGCGATGCTCAATCCCTACACCTTCCGAATCTATGACGGCAGCTATGGCACCCAGTTGATTATTCCGCTAGGGGCGTGCGATGCCAAGGCGCGTTCCGAGCCGGAGTGTCTGCGCGAACCACCCCCAGTTACCGAGCCGTCGCTATCCACCATGCCAGGTCAGTGTGATTCGGTGGCGCGTGCCAACCCCGGACAGTGTCTGATTCAACCGCCACCGATCAGCGAGCCGACCTTCTCCCCGCTCCCCGGACAGTGCGACCAGGTGGCCCGCAATAACCCGGAACAGTGCCTTAAGGTACTGCCGCCGATCAGCGAGCCGACCTTCTCCCCAGAGCCGGGAGCGTGTGATGCCAGAGTGCGTAGCGAACCGAATTGCTTGCTGGTACCGCCTGAACTGGATGCGAGCGGAAACCCTATCCTGCGCAGTAGTGAGTATGGCTGTAATGAACTGCGGGCAAGCTGCCTGACGGAGTTCTACACCGGCGGTGGTGACTATCTCTTCAAGCAGGAGGATTACCGCTGTGACGAGCTGCGGACAAGCTGTCTGACCCAGTTCTACACCGGTGGAGGAGAGTATATCCTGCGCCGGGATGAGTACCGCTGTGACGAGCTGCTGCCAAGCTGTCTGACCCAGTTCTACACCCCAGGTGGCGACTACATCCTACGGCGCGAGGAGTACACCTGTAACGAGCTGCGTCCCAGTTGTACCGCCGAAGTGCAGCAGGAGGTAACGATTGGTGGATTCATCAACGTCACCTACGACCATCCCTACTTCCTCTATCGCTTTGGCCAGTTCGGCAACAGCCTGTTCGGGATTATCGACGGCCAGCAGATTCAGCAGAACCGCAACTCAATGAGTCTCGGACTGACCCAGCCCGGCACCTACTTCGTCGGGGTCTCCTCGCTGCTAGAGGATAGCCGCGACAACCTCGCCTGGGAGGTGATCAGCCTGAACGAAGAGGTCGATGAGGGACCGGACAAGTACTTTGTCTACCACATCAACTTCACCTCCAGCGAGTACACCCTGCGCATCACCCGCACCCAGCTCTCCCCGGCGGCCTCCAACATCCGCCCCAATACCGCACGCGACAGCAGGGGTAGTGTGGGGAACGACGTGCAGGGACTGTTGCGCTCACTCTCCCGCTTCCATTGATCGCTAGTCCGTAAGGACACCCTCCGTGACCCCTGGCCGAGAGATCCTCTCGCCAGGGGTTTTTTTTCTCTACCTAGGCAACCAGCGGAACACAACCATTTGACACGCTTGTTTGCGCTCGCCCCGATCCCCAATTACAATGCTCTCGAACAGCCCCAGGAGTCCCGCCATGTCCGATCGTCCCCACCCTACCGAACTTAACCTCCACCGCAAATCCAAAGTCCTGGAGATCACCTTCAGCGACGGCCTGCACTGCAACCTCTCCGCCGAATACCTGCGGGTCTACTCCCCCTCCGCCGAAGTGCGCGGCCACGGCCCCGGCCAAGAGGTGCTACAGGTCGGCAAAGAGGAGGTCGGCATTGACCACCTCGCCCCGGTTGGCAACTACGCCGTCACCATCCACTTCGACGACGGCCACAACACCGGCATCTACTCGTGGGACACCCTCTACGAGCTGAGCGTCAACCACGACCGCTACTGGCAGGAGTACCTCTCGCGACTGACCGCCTCCGGCTACCAGCGCCGCCAGCAGCTCTCCTAACCGAAACCATAGAGATAGAGCGCATGAGTAAACCCCACACCACCCACTTCGGCTACCGCCAGGTCGAGCCGGATGAGAAGGCCGGACTGGTGCGCAACGTCTTCGACTCGGTAGCCAACCGCTACGACCTGATGAACGACCTGATGTCGCTTGGCATTCACCGCCTCTGGAAGCGCTTCGCCATCGAACTGGCCGGCATCCGCCCCGGACAGCGAGTCCTCGACCTCGCCTCCGGCACCGGCGACCTGGTGCTGCACTACGTCGACCTGGTCGGCCCCAATGGGCTGGTGGTCATGTCCGACATCAACCTGAACATGCTCAACCTGGGACGTGATCGCCTGCTCGACCGGGGCAGCCCCGCCACCCTCAGCTACGCCCAGATTGATGCCGAACAGCTCCCCTTCGCCGACCACAGCTTCGACCGGGTCAGCATCGCCTTCGGACTGCGCAACGTCACCCACAAAGAGCGAGCCCTCGCCGAGATGGAGCGGGTACTGCGTCCCGGTGGACGGGCGCTGGTACTGGAGTTCTCCCACCCCAAAGACCCCCTCCTGCAAAAAGGGTACGATGCCTACTCGTTTGGCCTGCTGCCGCTAATCGGGCGGCTGGTCACCGGCGACGGCGACAGCTACCGCTACCTCGCCGAATCGATTCGGATGCACCCCGACCAAGAGACCCTGCAAGCGATGATGCAGGAGGCCGGCTTTGACCGGGTCGATATTCACAACCTCAGCGGCGGCATTGTCGCCCTCCACCGTGGCTTCAAGGCGTGACCATGCCCCTCACCGAACTGACCCGCGCCGCCCTGGAAGGGGCGATCAACCGCTACCTCGCCCTCGACCCGCAGGTCGCCAGCCGCCTCGGCACCCTCCACGGCAAAGTAATTGCCGTCGAACTCAGCGGCCTGGAGAGCACCCTCTACCTGCTCCCCAGCGACCAGCGCCTGCTGCTGCTCGGCCACTACGAAGGGGAACCCGACTGCACCATACGCGGCACCCCGCTAGCCCTCGCCCGCCTCGCCCGCCGTCGCGAACCAGCGGCCTTCCGCAGTGGCGAGGTCGAAATTAGCGGCGACAGCGACCTCGCCCACCGCGTAGGAAAGATCTTCGCCGCAATCGAAATCGACTGGGAGGAGCAGCTCTCCCACCTCAGCGGCGACCTACTCGCCCACCGCATCGGCACCCTCTGGCGGGATCTCAGCACCTGGAACCGGCGCACCCGCAGCAACCTGCAATTCGACCTGCAAGAGTACCTGCATTACGAAGCCCGCCTGCTTCCCACCCGCCCCGAAGTCGAGGACTTTCTCGAAGCGGTAGACCGCCTGCGTGACGACAGCGAACGCCTCGCCGCCCGGCTACGCCGCGTACAGCGCCAGCGCACCCCGGAGCCGAAACCTTGAGTACCTTCTCCGAGGGCTTCCGTCTTCTGCACATCACCTGGATTCTGCTGAAACATGGCCTGGACGAGGTCATCCTCGTCACCCACCTGTTTCGCCCGCTGCGCTTCCTGCTCTGGCTCAACCCCGGCTACTGGCTACGCCGCCACCGCCTCCCCCCCTACCCGGTGCGCATCCGCCTCGCCCTCGAAGAGCTCGGCCCGATCTTCGTCAAGTTTGGCCAGATCCTCTCCACCCGCCGCGACCTGCTCCCCAAAGAGATCGCCGACGAACTGGCCCTGCTGCAAGACAAAGTCCCCCCCTTTCCCGGCAGCAGCGCCCGTCGAATCATCGAACGCGCCTGGGGCCGCCCGATTGAAGAGGTGCTTGACGACTTCGTCGAAACCCCAATTGCCTCCGCCTCCATCGCTCAAGTCCACTCCGCCACCCTGAAAAATGGCCGCAAAATTGTCGTCAAAGTGCTGCGCCCCAACATCGAAAAGACCATTCGCCGGGATGTCGGACTGCTCTACATTATCGCCCGCCTGGCCAATAAATATTGGCACGAAGGGCGGCGAATGCGTCCGCTGGAGGTTGTCCGCGACTACGAACACACCATCCTCGATGAGCTGGATCTGCAACGCGAAGCGGCCAACGCCGCGCAACTGCGGCGCAACTGGGAGGGGAGCGACCTGCTCTATATTCCAGAGGTATACTGGGACTATACCCGCAAAGAGGTGCTGGTGCTGGAGCGCATCTACGGCATTCCGGTCAGCCAGGTCGAAACCCTCAAGGCCCACGGCATCAGCATGCGCCAGCTCGGCGAACAGGGGGTCGAAATCTTCTTCACCCAAGTCTTTCGCGACAACTTCTTTCACGCCGACATGCACCCCGGCAACATCTTTGTAGACCCCGAAAGCGGACGCTACATCGCGGTTGACTTCGGCATCGTCGGCTCCCTCACCACCGAAGACCAGCGCTACCTGGCCGAAAACCTGCTCGCCTTCTTCAACCGCGACTACCACCGCGTCGCCGAACTGCACATCGAATCGGAGTGGGTTCCCAAAGAGACCCGCGTCGATGAGTTTGAAGCGGCGATTCGCTCGGTCTGCGAACCGATCTTTAACAAACCCCTCGCCGAAATCTCCTTCGGCCACTTTCTGATCAACCTTTTCAAAACCGCCCGCCGCTTCAACATGGAGGTCCAGCCGCAATTAGTCCTGCTGCAAAAGACCCTACTCTACATCGAAGGACTGGGCCGCCAGCTCTACCCCGAACTCGACCTCTGGCAGACCGCGAAGCCCTACATGGAAAAGTGGATGCGCGACCAGGTCGGGCCACGCGGCTTCCTGCGCAAGCTGCAACGCAACCTGCCGCTGATCTCAGAACACGCCGCCGACATGCCGCTGCTAATTCAGCGCGCGGTGGTGGACTTCTCCGCCTCACGCAAAGAGCTGCAACGCCAAGCGCTACAACTGGAGCAGATGCGCCTGGAGATGCAGCAGCGGCAGCGCACCCTCAACACCCTGGTCAGCGGTGCCGCCATGCTCATCTCGGGAACCCTCTTGATCACCCTCGGCCCAAGCATCATGCTCCCCGCCAACCTCACCCTGGTAGCCGGAGTCGCCCTGATCTCCTGGGGATTGCTCAACCTGTTTCAGGCTTGGCTACGCAGTTAACTGAAAGATGAACAAGGAGTCCTGAGGACATGAACCGCTGCTACCGTATCTTTCCGCTACTCGCGCTGCTGGTCACCCCGGCCCTTGCCTCTACCAGTGCAGAACTTGACGCACTGCTAGCAGGCAACCAACTGCTGGCCATTGACGAGCTGCGCACGCAGGCACAAAACGGCGAACCCCGCGCTCAGTTCCTGCTCAGTATCCTCTTCCTCGAAGGACGCGGTGTCGCCCCCGACCAAGCCGCCGCAATGCGCTGGCTCCACGCCTCCGCCGAAGCGGGCTACGCCCCCGCCCAGTTCAACCTTGGCAACGCCTGGTTTCAAGGGCAGGGACTCAACCAAGACCAGGCCCGAGGAGTCGCCTGGTGGCGCAAGGCCGCCGAACAGAACTTCTACCAAGCCCAATTCAACCTCGGCTCCGCCCTCCTGCGCGGTGTCGGCACCGCACCGGACTATCACGCCGCGCTGCACTGGCTGGAACGCGCCGCCGAGGCCGGCTCACAACCGGCAGCCA